>NZ_MQVR01000079.1 GCF_001907295.1 Bowdeniella nasicola | reverse complement strand
TGAGTTGTAGAAGATGAACTCGAGGATCACGCGGTGACCGCCCTGCTGTCCAGCACGACCACCCCGCTACACCACTATGAGGGACTCAACTGGACATCATCGCTCCCGACGTGTCTCAGCCCGGAGACCGAGGCGTGCAGCTACCGTTGGAGACGAACGACTGCTCTCGCCAGTTCGGCACCGAGGGCGTCGATCGCCGGACGGAGCACGAGAGTAGGGCTGGATATGGCTTACGAGCAGCTACCGATAGTCGAGGTTGACCTCGACCAGCTCCTTCTCGACCTGGAGAACTACCGCATACCGATGCGCCGCGACGACGAAGCAGGTGCGCTGAAGTACCTGTTTGCGTCCGAGGACGTCCTCGGAGCGGCGCGCCTGATCCTCCGTGACGGCTACTTCGACAACGAAGTCCCGATCGTGACGTCGGCATCGGCGTCCGGCGGTAGCTCCCCATACACCGTGCTGGAAGGCAACCGTCGAGTCAGCGCGCTCAAGGCGCTCCAGGACCCGACGATCGTGCCCGGCCATGAGGCAGAGATTCGCGCGCTGCTGAAGCGGTACGCAGTGGAGGCGGAGAATCTCCCCGAACGAATCCGTGTCATCGTCGCTCCCGACCGGGCGACGGCTGCACCTCACGTCGCGAGGTTACACACCGGCATCTCGAAGAGGCGCTGGAGTCGCGATCAGCAGGCAACCTTCTACTATTCGCTCGTCGACGAGCAGACCACGGTCGACGATGTGAAGGCACAGTACCCGGATGTCGAGGTTGCCAGGTTCATGCGGATGGCCGTAATGCGGCGCTTCCTCAGCGCAGCGCCATTCTCCGATCACACCCTCCGGCAGTACGCCGCGAGTGACGACCTGGCGATGTCAGCCTTCGAGTATGCCTACCGAAGCAAGGAGATTGCTTCCGCGATCGGTGTCGAGTTCGATAAGGATGGCATGCTTGTTCCGCGGGCTTCGACGCCTGAGAAGATCGCTGTGAAGTTGACGAAGAAGAAGCTCAACGCTTTGGAGTACCTCGTCAGCGAGTTCCGTGCAGGGCGTCTCAACACTCGCTCACCAGAGTTCAAGAAGCGCAGCCGGGAGTATCAGTCCCTGGTGGATCGCCTCAACGGCGTATCGACTGCGGCTCCGCCCCAACCAGCGCCGCCCACTCCTCTCGCGCAACTGACGCCATCCGGGCCATCCCAAGGTGGCCCGGACGGAGCGCCCGGTGGCCCCAACACTAGCGGGAGTGGAGCTACTCCGAACCCACCCGGCCCACCTGCCGGCACGGGCAGCCGTGGACCCAACCACCCAGACACGAAGGACACGCTTGATCTGTCGGGGCTTGACTACGAGAACGCGCCGCTGAATCTCAAGCTGCGATACTTCGAGCTGCGCAAGGTCAGCCTCTCGAATCTCCCTATCGCGGCCGCGATCCTCATGCGCTCGGTGCTTGAGGCCACCATCAAGGTTCATTTCGAGGGGTCCGCAACCCCCGCCACTGGCGAGTTGAGTGCTGTGTTCAAGCGCGTCGTGCAGGCCTATGGACAAGAGAAGTCGCTCAAGTCAGGAATTGGTGCTATCCAGTCGGGCAACGCACACAAGCACGGATCGATCCAGTGGTTCAACCTCATCGCGCACAGTGCCGATGCTTCCGTGAGTGCGAATGACGTCCGAAAGGCATGGAAGGTCGTGAACCCGCTGCTTAGGCGCTTGTTGCGCCCGCCATCGCAGGCGTAGTCTGCAACGACTTGACCGCCCGCGCGACAGACGGGGATGCCACGAGCAGCTCTTCCGCCTGTCCCGGATACCTGGCGGAGTAGGTGAGTTCCAGTCGGCACTGGAACTGATCTCGGTACAGTTTCTCGATCAGCGGGGCTGTGTCATAGGTCATCAACCAGTGCGCACTTTCAACGGAGTTGACGATCGTTGAGAGTGCCTTGTGGTCTCGTCCGTCGAAGGCATTGAGATAGAGTCGCGAGCCTGCTTGCACGTAGGGCGGGTCGATGTACATAAATGACCGGTCATCGTGAGAGTACTGCTGGATCACAGTCCGGCCATCCAGATCAGAGACCGTGATTCGATCCGCTAGAGCACCGATCGCAGTCAACCGGTCGACGAGGGTGAGTCGGTTGAATCGTGCATCAATCTTGTACTTTCCCTCCTGACGCTGGCCGCCGATAACGCCGGCGTTCAGAATCCCGGAGCGATTGGTTCGATTCAAGAAGAAGAACGCGAAGCCCAAGCGCAGTGCATCGCGCTCGTCCTGTGAGCGATATACCTCCCGCTGGCGCTGCCACTCGTCGATCGTGAGTGGCGTTGACGCGACCATTTCTACGAACTCTGCGTTGTTGCCAACGACGGACTTCCAAAAGGCGTGGACGGCTGGGTCGATGTCGTTGACTACCAGGTGTTGGACGATGCCCTCGCGCAGAAGCGCGATCCCTGCGCCCACACCTCCGGCGTAGGGTTCAATGTAGTGGGCATCCTTGATGCCAAGAATCTCGATGATGTCAGCGAAGAAGCCAGCGAGCGCAGCTTTTCCGCCGGGGTAGCGCAATGGTGAGAGTGTGCCGTATCGGCGTGATCCGATGACACGCAGGCTGTCAGTCATTGGAGTCCTTCCTCGCCCGGTGTGCGGCAACACGGCAACGGGCTGAGCAGAAGCGAGCGTCCCCTCGTCCGAGGAACGCTTGGTCGCAGTGCTCACAATCTCGCCATGCCTCTCGGCGGCGTAGGCGTTCATGGCGCAACGCGCGATCAAGCTCGGTGAGCCCCACGTCACTCAGGCTGCCTAGACGCTTCATGTTACGGATAGTACTCGTTACAGGTCGCATCGTGGTTCGCCACGCGGACGCTCCCGCGAATAGGCCGTTCTTCGGAGTCCGCCGGGTGAATCTCCGTAGCTGCGCCCGTTTCGCTTCGCGCGGGAGAGGACCGCTCGGCAGGGCGGGTGTCCGTGAGGCTCGGTCCGCACACCTCGTCGGTGACGAGCGCCGAGAGGAACCGATGATGGCCAGCTTGAGTGATGTCGCGAACGACGAGCGCACCGCGAGGATGGTGCTGTCCATGCTGGTCGTGCCCAATGACCCTGTGACACGTCGCATCCTGTCTAGGCTGGGAGCAGTCGAGACGCTTTGGCTCGCTGAGCACGACGGCGCAGCGGTGGGGCTGAGCCCTGTGGACGCGCAGGTCTGGCGTGACCACCTCCGCGTGCCAGGTGCGAATGAACTGGCCGCGCGTATCGACCAGGTGCAGCAATCCGGCGTTCGAGCGCTCATCCCAGGCGACAACGACTGGCCCACCGCCCTCGACGATCTTGGTGAAGTCGCACCCTACGTGTTGTGGACTCGCGGCGCGTCATCTTTCCTCTCGCGTCCGATGCGCGATCTCGTCACGATCACCGGGGCTCGGGCATGCACCTCCTACGGAGAGTATGTTGCCCGGGAGTTCGCCAGTTCCGTTGCTGCCGACGAACGGGTTGTCGTCGCGGGAGGTGCTTACGGCATCGAGGGTGCGTCGCAACAGGCCGCCCTCGCAGCAGGTCGCGACACGATCGCGATCCTCGCCAACGGAGTTGATCGCCCGTACCCTGTCGGCCATCGCGACCTGCTTGATCGCGTCGCTGACGTCGGCCTGCTTGTTAGCGAAGTTCCGCCCGGTGCCGTTCCGACCCGGCATCGGGTCATCGCCCGCGCCCGGCTGATGGCTGCGCTGTCCTCCGCGACGGTGATCGTGGAGGCGGGGTCGCGATCAGGTTCACTGCTGGTTGCTCAGCGAGCCGCGGAAATTGGCCGACGTGTCGGAGCTGTCCCCGGTCCAGTCACGAGCGCCGCGAGTGTTGGGCCGCATCGTTTGCTGCGTGATGGCATCGCGTCCTTGGTGGGGGACTCTTCGGACCTTGCCAGGTTGGTGGAACGAGACCAGACGCCGCGAGTAGGGCTCGACAGGGAGCTTGTCCGCCCTCCTTCGCCCTCTCTGACGCGCACGTTGCAGCGCGCCGGCCAGCGGTTGACGCCGGAGCCTGAACTCAGCGAGAGCTTCGAGTGAGTTCACCCAGCGGCACATCCTCGGAGAGCTCCTGCCGCTGCGCGCGGTACTCACGGGCGCGAGCCCTTACGAGGAGAACGACGCTCACTGGGCCGATGGCCATCATCTCGAGAGCGTTCCAGAGGCAGACCAGCACGCGGCATCGGTCATGGCCTCGCCGTCGCCGTCGGTGATGCGCTGGTGGGCGAGGTATGTGTCGAGAGCCGCCGTGCGCCCGTGGCGAAGCTCCAGCGAGGCGGTCTTCTCCCAGGCGTGGGTGAAGCGATGAACGTCGACCAGTTCGGGGGTGTCGGACCTGTCTCTGGCGATCATCGCGAACGCGCCGCCGGCGTCCACGGATTACAGTTGGGCGTAGTCGCCGACCAGCAGCACCTTCGCACCAGCGTCCTGGGCGAGGTGGGTGATGCGCTCCAGTGACAGGGTGCCGGCGAGGGAAGCTTCGTCGATGATGACGAGCTGGCCTTCCTCGAGTGTGGTGCCGTGGATGAGGTGGTTCTGCCACCACTTCGCGGTATTCTCGGTCGCGATCCCGAGATCGTCGGCAAGGACTTGGGCGGCAACCGCCGACGGCGCCAACCCGATGACGGACCCGGAGCCGTGCTCGGCTTCCCATGCGCGGCGGAGCGCGTTCATGGCGGTGGTTTTGCCCGCCCCAGCAGGACCGACCAGAACATCGAGGAGGCGTCCTGATACCGCGATCCGGGTCAAGGCATCGGCTTGGGCGTCGCCGAGCATCCGGCCGTCCGCGTCGGGGCTGCGTGTGATCTTCTCGACCGTAGCCAGTGGCACCGTCGGCCCGGCCAGGCTGCTGCTCGTTCGAGGAGCCTGTCCTCGGCCGCGAGCTGGGATTCGGAGGTGAACACGGTCGAGCTCTTCGGACGGAACACGGAACTGCCGTCGGGCCGACGGAACACGACGGGCGAGGAGGCGAGTTCGGGCGGCGTCAGCCGAAGCGAGACGAGCTCGGCGGCATCGGCAACCATCGCGACGATGGCTTCCCGGTCCTGCATGGTGGCGAACCGCCAGCCCATCGTCTGCCGGGATGCCTCGGCCATGAGATTCCACCGCCGCCAGGTCGAGCGCTTCTCACCGACGACTTCGACGACCGAGCGCCCCAGCTCGCCGATCACGTCGAGGGGCACGTCGTCGGCCCGCAGAAGGAGCGGCTTGTCGTTGTCGTTCACCTCGCGCGCCCATGTCGTCGCGTCCCGACCGAGGGTCTTCGTTGCGCGGGTTCGCCATTCGGCAGTGAGATCCGCCAGGGATCGGACCTGCTTCTCGGGCCGGGTGGCAAGCGTCGCTTGGGCTCGGAGCTTCATGGTGGCTGCCGGCGCCGGGCGTCGTCCGTGCGCTGCGACGTACTCGGCGATGAGACGATCGGTCTCGGTATCGATGTGACGGGCGCGGGTCGAGAACTCGGCGATCAGTTCCTCGGGCACTCCCGTGATCGCCCACGCCGGGTTGTGGTCGCGGCCCATCTCTCGGGCCTCCCAGGAGACGCCGAAGGTGCGCGTCATGTGGTCGGCGAACACCGCTTCGTGTAGTTCGGAGACCGCGACGACGGCGGCGTGCATCGGTCTACCGTCGAGCGAGCGCCACCTGCCATCGAGAACGGTCTTGGCCGTGTTGCTGATGACGACGTGCGTATGGAGGTGGGGATCGCCGGCGCGAGAGTCGAAGTGATCGAACGCGGTCGCGATAAGCCCGGTGACATCCACCTGCGCAACCGCGCCATCCCCGGCGGTTTCGCCCGTACGGGTGGCTGCAACCTCGCGCTCCATGAACGCAACCACCTCCGCAAACCGCCCGATGATGCGCCTTCGCGATGAGTGCTTGGACCCCGGCATCGGAGACCTCCCACAACACCGATGCGGACTTCGGGATCGACAAGGTGAAGTCGAATCCCGCCACCGCACGCCGTGTGCTCCGGGCAGTCTCCTCGGCCACGATCTGCGCGATCGACTCACCCTTGGCGCCATGCGTCAGCGTCTGGTCAAGAGCGGCAATCCGTGTCTCGATCCGCTCGTCCTGGCTCTTGTATGCCGGGAAGCCCAGGCCGAGCTTGTCGCCGGTGATGGGATCACAGCCTGTGCCCATCAGGAGCTGGAGTTGGCGCTCCGGTACTCGGTCGCCCACCTGAATCTCGCCCCTGCCGAGGGCCGCTACTCCCGCGCCGAGCCATCGGCCAGGCGGGGTGCCTTCCTCCATGTAGTAGCGGGTAAGCGGCGTCGAGAGTGGCCGGTCTCCGTCGGCGGCAGCGACCGTCTTGAGCAGGTACTGGTAGCCGTCACCTGCCGACATCACACGCATCGAAACCGTCATGTTCACCTCCGTTCCTGCCGGGCAGGTGAGCACCCGCGCCCGGTGACTTCTACCGCGGTAAGGCCCGACTCAACCTCGACCTGCAAGAGGCGTGTGACCTCGGATGGCGGTCGGAGCGGAGGCCAGAGGCGGATGCCTTGGGCGGCAGCAAGCGGGGGCTCAGGTGAGCAGCGGGCGCGTGTCGGAGTCGTGCACCTGACAGGTGACCAGCTCGGCATCAGCTTCGTGACGAGGCGATAGCGGGAACGACCGTCACCGGAGCGGACTTCATGCACGACCTCAACACCAGCGGCGACTCAGAACTCAAGATCGGGTCGCTGTTCAGCGGCTACGGAGGCCTCGACCTCGCCGTCGAACACGTCTTCAACGCCAAGACCGTGTGGTTCTCCGAACTCAACGAGCCCGTCGCCCGCGTCTTCTCCCACCGCTGGTCCGACGCGCCGAACCTCGGTGACATCACGACCATTGACTGGAGCCAGGTCAAGCCCGTGGACATCCTCATCGGCGGCTTCCCGTGCCAAGACGTCTCCACCGTCGGCAAGCGCGCCGGCCTCGCTCCTGGCACGCGCTCGGGTCTGTGGGCACACATGGCCGCAGCCATCGACGCGCTCCAGCCCGAGCGGGTCGCCATCGAGAACGTCCGCGGACTGCTGTCCTCACCCGCAACGCGGCCACCCGCACAAGGAGACGACCATGACCGACACAACCCCGGCGATGCAACCCCCGACGGCGCAACCCGTCGCATCCTGGAACCCGACCCGTGGCATCTGGGAGACAACGCAACTCGACCTCTACGGGCTCTCGGCGCCGTTCTCAACGATCTGGCCGACCTGCGGCTGGATGCACGATGGATCGGCCTACCGGCTTCCCTTGTCGGCGCTCCTCACCAACGCTTCCACATCTTCGCCCTCGCCCGGCGCACCGTTCCGCACCCCACTGGCGACAGACTCCTCACGCGGCGGGGAAACACTCGACCAGGTGAGAGCGAGACGCGGGACGATCGCGCTGTCACACCAGATCATCGACTTCGCTCTCCACGGACCGGGTGGCTCGCCAAACAGGAGAGCCGAATCGGAGACCCTGTGGTCCCTGATCGACGGACTGTTCAGCGCTGGGGACGCTACGCCGACGCCATCGCCCGCTGGGAACACATCACCGGACGACCCGCACCAGCGCCAGCCCTCCTGAACGACGCCGACGGCCCCCACCCAGCACCGGCATTCGTCGAATGGCTGATGGGCTTGCCCGCAGGCTGGGTCACCGACGCCGACTACCTTACGCAGGACCAGCAGATCACAGCGCTCGGCAACGGCGTACAACCGTTGCAGGCGGCTCTTGCTCTCTCCGCATTGCTCGACTGACCGAGCCGGGCTCACACGTCGAGCGGGAGACTGACCACGTCGTGTTCCGAGGAGCCCGACAGTTGACCACAGAAGCGCTTCGCTCGGGTGATGGCCACGTAGATGATGCAGTGCTCTTCTTCGAGCGCGCGCAGCCCTGAAGCGAGCGCTGCGAGTTGGGCGCGGGACAGCACAACTCCGACGCGTTCCCACTCCCGTCCCTTGGCTTGGAAGACCGTGAGTCCCGGAATGACCGCCGACTCCTTGAGCCTCGCCGCCAACCGAGAGAGTTGCAGACGAACGGTGGCTTCGTTCTCATCGGATAGTCGGCTTGGCTTACGGACTCCCAGGCTCTTGACTGCCTCGCGCAGGTCTTCAAGGACTTCAGCCTCATCCTTGCCAGCAAGCAAGCTCTCGACCAGCGGCGCGAATACCTCATCCTGCTTCGCCTGGAAGTGCTCACGATCAAGCCCGAGCTTCGTGATCGCTCCTTCACGGCCGTACGACGCCGTGCCGAGCCGGGCACGCGTGACAACGTCGAGGAGTAGGTTCATGGCCGCATCCGTTGCGTTGTTCACCGTTCGGAAGGCAAGTGGAAGGATGTTGTCGCCGACGGACCACAGTTGGGTCCAGTTCCGGGCGAGTGCGACGTCAACGTCGCTGCTGGCGGTGTCCGGCAGGGCTGCACCAGCGCCGGCACGTAGGCTCGCCGCCAGTTGGGGCATCTGCTCGCCGAGGAACCTGAATGATTCCGGTTGTTCGTATGCAACGAACTGATCGGACGTGCCGTCCAGCAGTCTTTCCACAACTTCCGGTTTCGCGCCTCGCCACTTGTAGAGAGCCTGCCAGGGGTCGCCAATGAGAGTGACCGACAGTCCAGCCTCGGCAGCCAAGTAGGTGACGTAGAGGTCGAGGTCGTCTGCGTCGTACACCTCGTCGATGATCGCCGCGCGATAGTTCGCGGATAGCCAGTCGGCCGCTACTTGCTGTAGTTCGTCGACCTGCATGGCCGCACGAAGAATCGAGCGAACGTCCTCGTGGCTGACAGAGCCGGCGTCGAGAACCGCTCGATGGTCAGCGACGCTTCCGATCCCGGCCTCCGGCTTCGTTACCTTGCGGCTCTTCGAGACAACAGAGCGGGCGTTGCTGAGGCCCGCGAACCGAACGTAGCTTCCGACCGGGAGGAAGCGGAAGCCCTTGACACCGCGGTAGTCGTCGCGGACGTCGAGGGTTGTGGCGCCGTTCGGCCACGTGACCTTGCCCTCGTTAAGGAGATGAGTGAGGAGTTCGACATGGAGGTGATCGAAGGTGACGACGCGATGCGCTGGCCTGATGCAGTTCGCGCCCCAGCGGACCTCAATGCGGCGGCGCAGCTCGGCCGCCGCAGCTCTGTTGAAGGTCAGCCCGAGCACACCCCGAAGGTCTCCCGCTTGGTATCGCTGGTAGCCGTATCGCTCCGCCGCGATCGTCGTCTTGCCACTGCCGGGTGCCGAGATGACGTTGACGAGTCGGTCAGGCGCGGCCGCGGCAAGTACCTGGGCATTGGTTAGCTTGACCATCGATGGACTCAGATGAGGTCGTCCACGGGAGTCGAGTTCGGCTCCGTGCCGTCGTAGAGCCAGGTGAACATCTCACTGATGTGACTCGGCACGACGACGGAGTTCAGGTTCTTGTCGATCAGCAGCGCCAGCGCGAGGGCGAACTTGCCCTTGTGCTTCGGGTGCTTCACAAAGAACTGGTCGACGGTCTCGGCCGTGATGGTTTCTGGTTCATCGAGCTTGCACCTCGTGAAGGCGCTTTTGATGAGTTCCTCGTTCCCATCGACGAGAGAGGGTTCCAGCGTCGGCCGGGACCAATAGAAGCGTGCCGACTCGTGGTCGAGCTTCGAGTGCCAGGTCGGTGGTTGAGCTTCAGGCAGCGGCGCGCCGCGCCGGTCCGTGTCGGCTACTGCGGCGACGCGAGTCACGAGTTCGTGGCCAGGTGTCGCGAGCAGGCGGATCGGCCACTGCCCAACTTTGTGGCCGACTGGAAGGATCGCGAGGGAGTCGATGAAGCCGATTCGTCGAGCGTCGCTACCTGCCCACGCCCGCCCGAGCAGTCTGAGGATGCTGGCCTCTGTAACCCCCTCGACGATGAGGACTCGGTCGCCAAACAACGCGGCTGACCGCGTTGCGTCGAGGTGCAGTCGAGTCTGTTGGAACAGCTGAGTCTTAAGACCCTCGCTCACCGGGAGGTCCGCGAGTCGACGTGAGAGCGTGCGGTTCTCGGCGTCCTTTCGCACAACGACAAGTTCCTCGGGGTCGCAGGCGGCGGCGAGGTCCGCCGAGTGCGTCGTCACAATGACTTGGATGTCTGGGCGATCTTCGACCAGGCCGCGCAGATAGCGGATGAGGCCGTACTGGAGCTGTGGGTGGAGGTGCGCTTCTGGCTCCTCGATCAGCACCGTCGCGTGGAAGAGCTCGGGGTAGAACGAGTCTGCATCGGCATCCGCGGCCTCTGCTGTCTGGGCGAGCCTCTCCCGTGCAGCCTCGGCAAGTTCATTGTCGTCCGCCGCAGACTCCGACCCTGCACCGTCGTCTGTCTCTCCGCCGCTACCCGGCGGATCGTCAGGAATCGGCGTGCTTCCTGCATCCGGGATGCCGGCGAGAGTGACGGCGATGTGAAGCAGGTTCACGTAGCCCAGGCTCGACACCTGCAAGCGCCGGGCGGTCGCGCGGTCTGGAAGTAGCGCGACGAGCATCTCGAACACTCGGGCGAGGTAGGTGTCATCGACGGTCTGCGTCCCGACAAATGCGTGATGCTCCCGGACTCCGCCGCTGATGATCCTGAGGTTCTCGGCGATGCGGTCTTCAACGTTCCCCACCAGCGGGTGGTTGGTGAGAGAGCTGAGCATCCCTTCGGCTTGGGCTCGCAACGATCGAAGCCCGCCGGTTTCGGGATGTCTACGTTCGTCGGCGCGGAGCAGTTCGAGGAGGATACGTGCGTCTCGCCGTGAGAGATCGTCGACCGGATTCCGCAGTGCTGGTAGGTGTACGAGCCGAATGCTGTCGTACTCGGCGGCCGGCTCGACGGGCCGCCCCGCGCGAACCTGACCGAGCGACCGTTCGAGGGGACGGCCCCATCGCGGTGCTGCGAGTCCCTGTCGCTTTCGATACTGACCAAGTGCACCTTCGCGAGACGCATCGGCCTCGAACTCGTACTCGACGCGAACCGCCCGCGGCGTGGCGCCCAACGCGGTTGCATCGATAGGTGCGAGCCGGGGGAAGCTGCGCGGATGGGCCAGAGCGATCGCCTCGTTGATCGTCGTCTTCCCCGAGCCATTGGCACCGAGGATCAGAGAGAAACGTCCGCTCAACTCACAGACGATCGGTGCGTTCGCAGACGCCCGGTATCCCTCGACTTCGATGCGTTTCAGATGCATGCGCTACCTGCTCAGCTCTTCTCGAAACCAGAACTGGGGTCGAACTTGAGGACGCGGGCGTTCTCGCTGATGGTGCGGACCTCGGACTCGTCGAAGCCGTCGGGCTTGGTGGCCTGAATGTCGATGGTGATGTCAAGCCGCGCGCCCGCCCCAGCAAGGCGGTCGATCACCTCTCGGGTCACGTTGCCGATGTCACGGGCGTAGCGGTCGGAGTCGATCTTCACCGATCCGAAGAACCGGGCGAGCACCGTCTCCAGCGCGGATTCGGCCTCGGACGGATCATCGCCCTCGGCGGACGAACTGCTCGTCCCGACGAAGTCGACCGGCCCAACGGCAGCGAGGTCACCGTCAGCGGCGGCGTTCATCGTGGCCTCACGCGCGGCTGCGATCCGGTCGGCATCGGCTTGCTTCTGGGCGCGCTCGGTTTCGATGAGCAGTGTGCTGTCAGTGATCTGAATCTGTGTGCTTGGGTTCGGTGCCACGAGCAGGCAGTTGAGTCCCTCATAGTGGTGTAGCGGGGTGGTCGTGCTGGACAGCAGGGCGGTCACCGCGTGATCCTCGAGTTCATCTTCTACAACT
>NZ_MQVR01000078.1 GCF_001907295.1 Bowdeniella nasicola | reverse complement strand
AGTTGTAGAAGATGAACTCGAGGATCACGCGGTGACCGCCCTGCTGTCCAGCACGACCACCCCGCTACACCACTATGAGGGACTCAACTCAGGTCGGCTATAACTGGGACTGTCACTAAGCCAGCCCGGAGTACATGCACACCGCTGCTGCGGCGGCCACGTTGAGCGATTCTGCGTGGCCGCGTAGCGGCACCTTCGCGAGCTCGTCGCAAGCGGCCCGCTCGGCCTCGCTCAGTCCGCGCGCTTCGTTGCCGAACACCCACGCGAGTCGGTCGCGCTGTAGCGCGCCAACGTTCGGAAGCTCCTGGCTCGCATGGCCGTCGGCTCCGAGGACGACATAGCCGGCGGCGCGCAAGCGATCGGCGGCAGCTACGAATTCGGTGTCGGTCACGATCGGCAGGTGGAAGACCGATCCCACACTGGATCGGATGACCTTCGGGTTCGTCAGCTCGACCGAGCCCGCGCCAATGACAACGGCATCGGCGCCGGCAGCGTCGGCGATGCGAATGAGGGTGCCGAGGTTACCGGGATCAGAGATCTGCGGTAGGCACATGACGAGGTGGCCGTTAGCGATCGTGGCGGCGAGCTGGTCCCTACCACGGGCGAGCGGGAGTTCGGCGACGGCGGCGATACCTTGGCAGTCGCTCGAGATTGCTCGCATGACCTCCGCGCTAGCCGCGAAAGTAGGAACGGAGGCGGCTTCGGCCTCGCGCATGACGTTGGCGATAGCGGGGTTCGCGACGGCGGTGTCGGCGTAGAGGTCAGTGATGGTCTGCGGGATGAACCGGACGGCTTCGCGCACCGCCTGGGGGCCTTCGATGAGGTAGCGGCCCTGGCGGGAACGCACTGAGCGCCCGCCGAGTGCTGCTATCTTCCGGATCCGATCGGATCGGGGGTTAGCGAGCACGGGCGGGCGCTCTGAGTTGCTCAACTAGGAAGCCTTGGGAGCGTTGACGTCCTCCGGCAGAGCCTTCTTGGCGGCCTCAACGAGAGCCTTGAAAGCGGCCGGGTCGTTGACGGCGAGCTCGGCGAGCATGCGACGGTCGACGTCGATTTCGGCGAGGCGCAGGCCCTGCATGAACCGGTTGTAGGTCATGCCTTCGGCGCGGGCGGCAGCGTTGATGCGCTGGATCCAGAGGCGACGGAAGTCGCCCTTCTTCGCCTTGCGGTCACGGTAGGAGTACACAAAAGAGTGCGTGACCTGTTCCTTGGCCTTGCGGTACAACCGCGAACGCTGACCGCGGTAGCCCTTGGCGCGCTCCAGAGTTGTGCGACGCTTCTTGTGGGCGTTAACTGCCCGCTTCACGCGTGCCATCTACTTCTCCTTGTTTGTCTTCTTAAAAGCTTCGGGTGCCTCGGTTACTTACCGAGCAGGCGCTTGACGGTCTTCTCTTCGGAGGAAGAGAGGACGACGTCCTTCGAGAGCCGACGCTTGCGCTTGGTCGGCTTGTGCTCAAGCAGGTGGCGCTTGTTGCGGCGCTCGTGCATGATCTTGCCGCTGCCGGTAACCCGGAAGCGCTTCTTGGCACCGGAGTGCGTCTTGTTCTTCGGCATATCCTGTGTCCTTCAGGTGCGCGCCTTGCGGCGCTGTTGTCCTGCCCGGTGCCGGTGGGTACCGGGCGATTCACGATTGTTGGGCTGGTCTTAGCTTTCGCTCTTCGCGGCGGCGTCGCGCTCAGCCTGACGGGCTTCGCGGCGGCGGCGCTGCTCGGAACGAGCCTGGACCTTCTTGCCCACGGGTCCGATCACCATGGTCATGTTGCGTCCGTCCTGGCGGGGCTGGGACTCAACATTTCCGAATTCGGCTACGTCATTGGCGAGGCGCTCCAGCAGGCGGATCCCCATCTCCGGGCGCGACTGCTCGCGGCCGCGGAACTGGATGATCGCCTTGACCTTGTCTCCACCCTTCAAAAAGCGGATCGCATGCCCACGCTTCGTTTCGTAGTCGTGGTCGTCGATCTTGAGGCGGAACCGGATTTCTTTCAGCTGCGTGTTCGCCTGGTTACGGCGAGCATCGCGGGCTTTCATGGCGGCTTCGTACTTGTACTTGCCGTAGTCCATGAGCTTGGCCACCGGGGGCCGGGCATCAGGCGCCACCTCGACGAGGTCGAGGTTCACCTCTTCTGCGAGTTTCATAGCCGCGTCGACGCGCACGACACCGACCTGCTCGCCGTCGGGTCCGATAAGACGGACCTCAGGCACGCGGATCCGATCGTTAATGCGTGGCTCGTTGATGAGATCGCTCCTTGGGGTTGAGGGGTCCACCACGAGAAAAGCCCCCGTGGCGGGGTGCGCACGGAGGCCTACAACAAACCGCACGCCAATAGCGGCGGTTCAAGACCCGGCACCAGTTATCGATTCTCGAAGGTCGGCACCTGGGTGGGAAGCAGGCTTCCGCTTTGCCATGACGGTATGGACCGTCTACCAGCAAGCTACTTTACACAGATCGCGGCCGATCCGCTAGGAGTCGGCGGTGTGGCGTGCGCCAAACAGCTACCGTTCGCGCGCGAGCGCCCGCCGGAAAAGTTTCGCGATCTCTTCGGCCCAGAGGACGACAGAGGCAAGCCCGACGGCGGTGAGCCACTGGCTGGTCGTCATCGCCTCGGTGGAGAACGCGACCTGCATGAACGGCAGGTGGACAACGGCGATCTGTAACACGACCGCAAGCGCGATCGAGCCCCACAGCCAATGGTTGGAGAAGAAGCCGCGGAACGCACTGCCGTAGTCGGAGCGCGAGTTCAGGGCGTTGAACAGCTGCGCGAACACAAGCGTCGTGAACCCGACGGTGCGGGCGCCGGTGAGGGTGTCGGGCTCGAGGGTGAACAGGCCACCGGGCAGAAAGAGGTCGATCGCGAGGAGCGAGACGGTGGCCATGACGATGCCGATGAAGCCGATGCGGCTCCACATGTGACGGTCGATGATGGGGCGCTTGGGGTCGCGCGGCGGGCGGCGCATGACGTCGCCGTCTTCGGGGTCGACGCCCATGGCGAGGGCGGGGCCGGAGTCGGTGACGAGGTTGATCCACAGGATCTGGGTGGCGAGCAGCGGGACGGCGAGGCCGGCGCCGGCGGTCTCGGACAGGCCGAGGAAGCCGGCGAGGACGACGCCGAAGAAGACTGTCATGACCTCGCCCATGTTGGACGAGAGCAGGAAGCGCAGGAATTTGCGGATGTTGTCGAAGATGGTGCGGCCGTGACGGACGGCGGCGACGATAGTGGCGTAGTTGTCGTCGGCCAGGACCATTTGGCTGGCTTCCTTCGTCACCTCGGTGCCGGTGATGCCCATGGCGACGCCGATGTCGGCGGTCTTGAGGGCGGGCGCGTCGTTGACGCCGTCGCCCGTCATCGCGACGATGCGGCCGTCGTCCTGGAGCTCGTTGATAATGCGCAGCTTGTGTTCGGGCGAGACGCGCGCGTAGATGCTGACGTCGCGCACGGCGTCGCGGAATTCGCTGGGTCCGAGCTTGTCGAGGTCGACACCGGTGAGGGCACGAGAGCCGGCCTCGACGATGCCGAGGTCGGCGCCGATGCGGGCGGCGGTGCGTGGGTGGTCACCGGTGATCATGATGGGGCGGATGCCGGCGGCTTTGGCTTCGGCGATCGCGATCTTGGCTTCTTCGCGGGGCGGGTCCATAATGCCGACCATGCCGGTGAAGGTGAGGCCGTCTTCGAGCGCGTCGTCGACGTCGTCGGGGATGGCATCGAGGACTCGGTAGCCCGCGCCGAGCGTGCGGTAGCCCTCGGCGGAGAGGCGTTCGATGGTTGCGAGGATGTCGCGGCGGCGCTCGCCGGTGAGATCGACCGTCTCCTCCCCTATGCGTTCGGTTGTGCAGTGCGAAAGGAGCACGTCAGGCGCGCCCTTGGTGAGCAGGAGCGATCGTCCGCCTTCGCCGGTGCCGGCGACGGACATCATCTTGCGTTCGGAGGTGAACGGGACTTCGGCCTCGCGACTGAAGGCGAGTTCGGCCTCGTGCAGTTTTGGGAGCGCGACGAGGAAGGCGGCCTCGGTGGGGTCGCCCTCGATCTGCCAGCCGTCGTCTTCGCGTAGCTGGGCGTTGTTCGCGAGCGCCCCGGTGGTAACGACGAGGCGCGCTTCGGCGAGGGCCTCCGCGCTCGGCTCCCCCACGACCTCGCCGACGGGCTCGTAGCCGGTGCCGGTGAGTTCGATCTGACCGGAGGCGGTCACGATCGTGCGCACGGTCATCTCGTTGCGGGTGAGCGTCCCGGTCTTATCGGAGGCGATGACAGACGATGCTCCGAGCGTCTCGACGGAGTGCAGTTCCTTCATGATCGCGTTGCGGCGGGCCATCGCGCGCACGCCGATCGCGAGGACGAGGGACAGAATCGCGGGCAGGCCCTCAGGGACCGCTGCGACCGCGAGGGAAACGCCGAGCAGGAGGATCTCCACGGCTTCGGAGACGTCGTTCACGTCGTTCAGCAGGAACATCACGGCCATGACGATGACCGCGATGGCGATGACGAGGACGCCGAGGAGTTTGGAGACCTTCTCGATTTCTCGTGTCAGCGGCGACTTGTCCGCCTCGGTGGAGTCGAGCATGTCGGCAATCGCGCCGACCTCGGTGTCCATTCCGGTCGCGGTGATGATCGCGCGGCCGACGCCCTGGACGACGCCGGTGCCCTTGTGGACCATGTTGTGCCGGTCGCCAAGCGGCGCTCCGGCGGGGATTGCTTCGGGGTTTTTGTCGGTCGCTTCCGACTCGCCGGTGAGAGACGCTTCTTGGACGCGCAGGCCCGTCGCTGAGATGAGACGCGCGTCGGCACCGACAGCGTCGCCCTCGGATAGGACGAGGATGTCGCCGGGCACGAGCTGCGTCGATTCGATCGAGGTGATCTCGCCGTCGCGCAGGACCGTGGTCGATGATGCCGTCATCTGGGCGAGCGCCGCGACTGCGCCTTCGGCTTTGTTCTCTTGGACGAGACCGATGATCGCGTTGGCGATGACGATGAGCGCGATCACGATCGCGTCGATCGGCAGCCCCGTCGCCCCCTCAAAGACCCACACAACGATCGAGATCGCCATCGCGACGAACAGCAGGTAGACGAGTGGGTCTTGGAATTGGGCGAGGATTTTGCGCCAGAGCGGAACCGGCGGTTTTTGCCGCAATTCGTTGGGGCCGTACTCCTCGCGGATACGGTCGGCCTGCTCGGTTGTCAGGCCCACCTCTGGGTCGACCTCGAATTGGGCCGCGACGTCATCGGCAGTGCGTTGAGAGGGGTGCACAGAAATCTTTCCCACCTCGAAAAACGAGTTCGCTAGGTCCCTCTCATTGTCTCGCTACTTCTCCTACTGTGCTCCCCGAGCTACAGCTATGTCGCTGATTTGAAGACTCGCACTTCGCCATCGACTCCAATTCGCACGAGCCTTCCGATGAGGGCTTCCACTTGTTTGATGCGATGCTCTCCCCAATTTCGTTGTCGGGCACCTGTTAACAGCTCAACTTCACTTTGGAAGGACACTGCAATTCGGTACCCCTGTAACGACTCGCGTAGCGGCCGGAAGCGATCGTCAATAGGTTGGTTGATGAAAACAGCTCTTGGTGGGCAACGCGCGTTCGAACTGCGTGGTCAGACTAACCCACCGCACTGACTCCTCGATGAGCTGTGGTTGCCTCGCATTCTACATTCGGTTAGTGCTGGCCATGCGTTGATACCGAAGGAAACCGGCCATACCGGCCCTGTCTTAGATCGCGGAGTGCGCTTCTGGGCAGCGCAATAGACTTCTTCCATGCAGGGGGAAGATATGCGCACGAAAAAGTTTTCCGTCATCGGCGCGCTCTTGTGGGTCGGTGCTGCCCTCCTCATGATGCTCGCTGCGGTGCCGTGGATATTGCCGAGCCGCTGGCTCAGCACGCGGCTGTTCATCGCGCAGGCGACCGCGTTCCCGCACGTCCTTGGGATAGCGCTCATCATCGTCGGGCTTCTCATCGCGGCGCTCGCGCTGCGCCGGCAGCGTCGGGGCATCGCCGCGGCCGGAGGAACGTGGGCGGTTGCCGGGCTGGTTTTTGTCCTGGTGCCTGGCACGTGGCTGGCCTCGCCTGCACCGGCGACGGGTAACAGCGGGCGCGAACTCAGCATCGTCACGTTCAACAGCCTCGATACCCTGAGCCAGGCTGAATTTACGAAGCTCACGAGCGGATTCGATCCCGATATCGTCGTACTACCGGAAGCAAGCGAAGAGCGTGTGAAGGAGGCTGTGGCTGGAACGTCCTATGAGGGACAGGTCCACTCCACGCTCGCGGATGGTTACGGCCCGGAATTGCGGGGCGGTGGCATCGCCCCGACCACGGTCGCGTTACACTCGCGGATCGGGGCCGCCCGGCCAGCTCGCGGTCCCGGCACCACGTGGGGTTCCGTCACGCTGCAATTCGACGACGAGAGCCTCCCGCTGCTTGCTGCGGTCCATCCCGCGCCACCGGTACCGGGCCTGATGGAGTCCTGGCGGCGGGCTGCATGACAAGCCACGGCTCCGCGAGAGTGCTGACCCCCATCGCCAGGGCACGCGACAGCGTCGGGCGCTCGAGCCAGCGCGGGTCCAGCGCAACCATGCCGACGGCAAAGCCTGCGCCAATCGAATAGTGCGCGGTCCAGCCGATGGTCTTTTCGTATTTGACTTCGGGCGCGGTGCGGATCGACTCGTGCTGGAACTGGCCGCGTCCCATGTGGCCGATCCAGCGGCCCATGAGCCGGTAGCCGAGACTTTGGATGCCGCGCGTGCGGCGCAGGACTTCGCCCGCGAGATCCATAACGGCGGTCGCGCCGACCCAGGGGTGGATGGCAAGAGGTTTTGCTAAAGCAGCAAACGACTACGCTTCGGAGATCGCGATCGGGTAGAGCTCCATCGACTCCACGCGCAGGCGCACGTCGTCGTTGTTCTTCAGCCGCTCGCTGGCCTGCGTGAGGCTGTCGCGCAGTTCGTCGGCGTTCAGTCCTTCGCGCAGGGCGACGACGATGCGGATCTCGGTCGTCTTACCCGGCTCGACGCGGACGCCCGCGAGGTGCGGGACACCGGTGAGCGTGCGTGCAATGAGCGCGGGCAGCTCGGGGTCGTGCTGGGCGGGGATCCAGTCGCGGCCCTGGGCGAGCGCCCACGTCGCGGGGCGCGGGATGAGGGTCGCGTGCTCGGTTTCGGGGTCCAGCAGCATGAGTCCGTCAGACTCGCTGGCCGCCGAGAGCGCGGCGCGCGGCGCCTCGGTCGGGACGGGGCGGGCGGCGGGGTTCCACGCGCGCATGCGGTCATAGGAGGAGAAGACGGGCATGGCGTGGCGGCCGTCGGCAAGTTCGACGGAGACGAGCTTCGCGGACTCGCACGCGTTATCGACCTCGTCCTCGGCGTGCTTCATCGACTCGTGGTCGACCACTCCCCCGTCCGCGGTGCGCCCGGGGTGGGCGTGCGGGACGACGGGCAGCAGGATGCGCGTGTTCGCGAGTGCGGTCACGACCGAGATCGTGCGCTGCTCAGCAGCAAGGGCTGCTTCGAGCTCGGGCGGGCAGGAGCCGTCGTCGTTGGAAAACGGGTTCGGGCGCAAAAACTTTTTCGGCGTCGGCGGCGGGGGCGCGACGACGTCGGTGGGCAGCTGGGCTTCGATCTCAGCCACGGCGGACCTCCTGCGCGCTCTTACCGGCGGCGACCTCGAGAGCCTGGGCGAGCGTGAAGTTCCCGGCGTACAGCGCCTTGCCCACGATGGCGCCTTCGATGCCCACCTCGACGAGGCCCGTGAGCGCCTCGATGTCCTCCAGCTCAGCGACGCCGCCGGAGGCGACGACGGGCGCGTCGGTCGCGGCGCACACCTTGCGCAACAGGTCGAGGTTCGGGCCCTTGAGGGTGCCGTCCTTGGTCACGTCGGTGACGACGTATCGGGCGCAGCCGGCCGCTTCGAGACGTTCGAGGACGTCGAAGAGTTCGCCGCCTTCCTTCGTCCAGCCGCGGGCGGCGAGCGTCGTGCCCCTCACGTCGAGGCCGACGGCGATGCGGTCCCCGTACTCCTTGATCGCATGCTCGGTCCACTCGGGGTTTTCCAGCGCCGCAGTGCCGAGGTTGACGCGACGGCAGCCGGAGGCAAGCGCTCGCTTCAGCGACTCGTCATCGCGGATCCCGCCGGACATCTCGACATTGATCGGCAGCGCCTGGACGATCTCGGCGAGCAGCTCGGCGTTGGAGCCGCGGCCGAAGGCGGCGTCGAGGTCGACGAGGTGGATCCACTGCCCGCCCTGGGCGACGAAATCCTGGGCCGCCGCGAGCGGGTCGCCATAGCCGGTTTCGGTCCCGGCCTCGCCTTGCACCAGGCGCACGGCCTGACCGTTCACGACATCAACGGCAGGAAGCAGCTCTAACACTGGGGTCCTTTCGGGAGGGTGTGCTGGCCTCTACGTTATCTTCTTCAGCCAGTTCTTCAGCAATTCGGCCCCGGCGTCCCCGGACTTTTCGGGGTGGAACTGGGTGGCGCACAGGGGGCCGTTTTCGACCACGGCGGCAAAGTCCTCGCCGTAGTTCGCCATCGACGTAATGGGCTTGCGGGTCTTGGACTCGCCATACAGCACGGCGGGGTCGGTGTGCGCGGCATAGGAGTGCACGAAGTAGAAGTAGGCGTCTTCCACGCCTTTCAGCAATTCGGTCTCCGGGTGCGCGACGAGTCTAGACCAGCCCATGTGCGGGACGACGGGGGCAGAAAGGCGCGTGACGTCGCCGGGCCACTGGCCAAGGCCCTCGGTGTAGGTGCCGTGCTCATCGCCGCCGTCGAACATGATCTGCATGCCGACGCAGATGCCGAAGACGGGTCGGCCTCCGGCGAGCCGGCGTTCGATGAGGCGATCGCCGTCGACGGCCTTTAGGCCGGCCATGCAGGCGGCGAAGGCGCCGACGCCGGGCACGATGAGGCCGTCGCAGTCGGCGATGGCGGTGAAGTCATCGGTAAGGGTGACGTCGGCGCCGACGCGCGCGAGGGCGCGCGTGACGCTGCGAACGTTGCCAGAGCCGTAGTCGAGGACGACGACTTTACGCACCGGCGCCACCTTGCGGCCCGCGGCGCAGGCCCTTCATGAACAGGCGCGCGGCCTGCAGGCGGGACATCTTCGAGGAGTCGTGGACCTCGGGCAGTTCGTCGAGCGCGATCTCGCCGAGCAGGAGGTTTTCGACGATGTCGTCCGCGTTCGCGAGCACGAGGCCGGGCGAGACGTCCTCGCCGACTTCGCCGCCCTCGTAGTTGCGGGCGATCATGTGGCCGCTCGTGCCCTGGCCGCCATCCTCATCGAAGGTCACTTCGACGACGACGAGGACCGCGCCGATGCGCGACGTCTTGGACAGCATCGACGCCGCCTGGTGGGCGGCTTCGGGCACGGAGACGCCCGTCGTGAGCGATTCGACGCTCCAGCTGTCTTCCGGCACGAACTCCATCGCGGCGACCGCGCCGGTGGACGTGTCGATGACCTTGAGGTCGAGGTTTGACATCGCGCACAGGCCCGCGAGCGCCTTGGCGGACGCGATGGGCGTGAGGATGACGGCGAGCGCGCGACGTTTGGGCTCGGGGGCCGCCTCCTCGCCGAGGTTGTCGAGGCCGCCTTCGCGCATCAGTTGCTCGAAGACTTCGTCGATGTTCTCGTCGTTACTCATAGTGCACCCTTCGTTGACGGGATGGCATCGGATCTAGGGTCGCGCTCGCAGGCGAAGCGCAGCGCGCGGGCGAGGGCCTTGAACTGGGCCTCGACGATGTGGTGGGGATCGCGGCCGGCGAGCAGTCGCATGTGTAGGCAGATGCCGGCGTGCAGCGCGATCGACTCGAGGACGTGGCGCATGAGCGAGCCGGTGAAGTGGCCGCCGATGAGGTGGTACTGCTGGCCTTCGGGCTCGCCGGTGTGGCAGACGTACGGGCGGCCGGCGAGGTCGACGACGGCGTGCGCTAGGGCCTCATCGAGCGGGACGGTCGCGTCGGCGAACCGCAGGATGCCGCCCTTATCGCCGAGGGCCTCTTTCAGGGCGAGGCCGAAGCAGATTGCGGTGTCTTCGACCGTGTGGTGGGCGTCGATGTGGGTATCGCCTGTGGCTCTTACCTCGAGGTCGATGAGCGAGTGCTTCGCGAGCGAGGTGAGCATGTGGTCGTAGAACGGGACGCCGGTCGAGATCCTCGATTCGCCGGTCCCGTCGAGATTGAGGCTGAGGGTGATCTGCGATTCGCTCGTGGCCCGCGTGATCGTCGCCGTGCGGGCGGCTGGTGTTTTAGTGCGTGCCACGGGTTACCTCCAGGAGCGATGTTTTGAATAGGTCCATTTCAGTATCGGTGCCGATCGACACCCGCAGGTAGTCCTCGGGGCCGACTTCGCGGATGAGGACGCCGCGCCCGAGCAGTCCCGCCCACACGGCGTGCCTGTCGGGATGCGGCCCGAAGAGCAGGAAGTTCGCGTCCGAATCGATCACGGTATAGCCCTGCTCGGTGAGCCAGGTGGCGAGGTCGTCGCGCAGCTCGCGCAGGTGGGCGATCTGGGCCATAAGCTCGTCGCGGTGAGACAGGGCCGCGAGCGCCGCGGCCTGCGTGATTGCCGACAGGTGGTAGGGCAGGCGCACGATCCGCAGCGCGTCGATAATCGCCCGACTCGCGGCGAGGTAGCCGAGGCGCAGGCCCGCCATGCCGAAGGCTTTCGACATCGTGCGCGTCACGACGAGGTTGTCGTGGGTTTCCAGCAACGTGAGTGCCGAGGCGACGCCGCCGCGCCGGAACTCGCCGTAGGCTTCATCGACGACGACGAGTCCGTCGCTGCCGTTCGGCCCCTTACCTCGCAGCCCCGCGCACAGCGCGCGGATGTCCTGTAGCGAGGCGGCGGTGCCCGTCGGGTTGTTCGGCGACGCCACAAGGACGAGGGAGGCTGCCGACTCGCTCGCGGCAGACAGTAGCGCGTTGATATCGAGCGTGAAGTCCGGGTTGCGGTCGACGGTGACGTAGTCGGTGAAGGTGTCGCGCGCGTACTCGGGATACATGGAATACGTCGGGTTCGCCGTGACGACAGCGCGCCTCGGCCCACCGAAGGCCTGCATGAGGTGGAGCATGACCTCGTTGGAGCCGTTGGCCGCCCAGATCTGTTCAGGGTCGAGCCGCACGCCGGATTCGACGGCAAGGTAGTCCGCGAGGGCTGCCCGCAGTGCCGGAAACTCACGCTCCGGATACCGGTTCGCGCCCGCGGCAGCGGCCCGCACGGCCTCAGCGATTGACTCGGTGACGGCGTCCGAGGGCGGGTACGGGTTCTCATTGACGTTCAGACGCGCGGTGACCTCAAGTTCGGGCGCCCCATAGGGTTGGCACCCGCTGAGGTCCTTACGCAGCGGGAGGCTAGTCGACATCGCTGTATCGGTAGACATTGGTCTCTCTCGCATTGAAGCCGCACCGTGCGTACAGGCGGTTGGCGGCCTCGCGGCTCGGGCGGGAGGTGAGGTCAACGGAGCGGGCCCCGACGTGCTTGGCGTATTCGGTCGCGGCCTCGACGAGCTGCTGGCCGGCGCCATGGCCACGGGCATCCTCCAGGACGACGACGTCTTCGATCCAGGCGCGCAGGCCCGTCGGAATCCGGAAGGTCGCGAGCGTGAGCGTGCCAAGAATCCGGTTGTTGCTCGGATCCCGGTAGACGAAAAGATAGACGCCTTCTTGATGCACGATGGCCTCCACGTCTTCGGTGGATAGCTCGGGGGCGGAGCGGGAAAGCTGCGGCAGCAGCTCGTTCAGCGCATCCACGAGTTCGGGTGAGACGACCTCGACGAGTTCAACGCCCATGATGGGACCTTCCTGATGGCCAATGTGTGCCCTTCCATTATGGTCTAGGTGTATGAGGTCATGACGTTGTCTACACGTTCGTGGACTCGGCTGGCCGGTGGCTGATCTGCACAGGCGGTATGAGGCCGATGATAGTTGT
>NZ_MQVR01000077.1 GCF_001907295.1 Bowdeniella nasicola | reverse complement strand
CCAGAGGGTTCCGCAACCCCACCAACTACCGCCTCAGAATGCTGCTGATCGGCGGAGGCCTACGCACCTAACCCACGCTCAAGTCCGAAGGGCCGTTTTAATGAGCTCGCGCTGGAGCGGATGTGGGCCGAGGCGCTCGATGCCAATCCTGCCTCGGTGCGGATTTTGCAGCGGCTCGGCATGCGCGAGACGGGCCGGGGCGAGGACGCAACGTATTGCGGCGCGCCGACGTACTACCGGCAGTTCGCTATGACCGCGGACGAGTTTTGGGCGCGGCCGGGCGGTAGGGCGAGACCGTCGGCTCGCCCGTAAGCGCGAACCGCCAGGGATAGCGTCCCGGGTCGCCGCCTTCGCCGGAGACGCCGGTGCGGCCGGTCGAGACGTAGGCATCGGGCGACGCGGGATGCGTCGGCAGCCAGAGTTCGTATCTGCGCGGGCGTGTGTCGGAGTCGAGCGAGTCTGGCGCCAGCAAGCCGGCGTGGTCGTCGTGGTTGAGCGGTGCCCCATCGTCGGTGCGCGTCAGGCCAAGCGCGGCCGCGAGGTTGCCCGGCCCGCGTGTGAGATGCGTGTCGGGGATGCTTGGCGAGTATTGCGAGTCGGACGTGCGGGTCGACCGGGATGTGCGGGCGAGGCGAAGCTCGATGCGGCGGGCGCGGGCCATCTCGATTCCGTCGACGATCTCGCCAGCCCGCAGCAAGATTGCTCCGACCTCGCCGTCGTCGTGCGCGACGACGTTCACCGCGTGGTGCATCCCGTAGGAAAAGTAGACGTAGATATGGCCCGGTCGGCCCGCCATGATCTGCGTGCGCGGCGTCAGGCGCTGGTAGGCGTGCGAACCCGGGTCGGCCAGGCCGCAGTAGGCCTCGACCTCGGTGAGGCGCACGGCCACGTCGTCGACCCGGAAGATGCCCCCGAGCAGCCTGGGTGCGAGCTCGACCGGATCGCCGCTCAGGTCGGACGGCGAGGCGCGGTACAGTCGCCGCTCGTGGGCGGGCGCGCTCGCCCGGTGCGAGGCGTTCGGGCGGCTGCCTGACGAGGCGCGGTGCCGTTGCCGCTCGCGCCTGGCGCGGCCGTCACCCGCTAGTTCTGCCATGCCTCGGCGAGTAGTTCGTAGGAGCGGATGCGCATTGCCGGGTCGAACGTGTACGTCGCCGTGATGAGTTCGTCCACCTCGAATTCGGCGGCAAACTTCTCTAGGTACTCAACGACGGTGGCCGGTGAGCCAACCGCCGAGATCGAGCGCGTCGAGATCAGCAGTGCGCTCAGGCGGGGGTCGAGGACCGCATCGAGGTCATCCGTCGGCGGCTGCAGCGGGCCCGCCGTGCCGGTGCGGATCGCGGCCTGCAACTGGATCGCCGTCGAGTACAGGTACTTTGCCTCCTCATCGCTCGGGGCGACGAGCACGTTGACGCCGGCCATGACGCGCGGCGCCTCGACCTGCGCGGTCGGTGCGTCGGAGGCGAAATGCGCGCGGTAGATCGCGAGCGCCTCGCTCATCTGCGCGGGCGCGAAATGCGAGGCGAAGGAGAACGGCAGGCCAAGGACGGCCGCCACCTGCGCGCCGCCCGTCGAACTGCCGAGCATCCACAGCGGCACGCGGGTGCCCTCGCCGGGCAGGGCGCGCACGCGGTCGAGGGCCGCGAGTTCCGGGTTCACGAAGCGGGCCTGCGCGGCGGCGGTGTCCTCGTCGTCGCTTGCCACATGCCCCAAATACTGGGCTAGTTCGGCGACGTCGGCGGTAAATTCTCGTAGTTCGGCCCCGCCGCGACGCAGCGCTCGGGCGGTTGCCGGGCCGGTGCCAGGCGCGCGGCCGAGCCCGAGGTCGAAGCGATCCCCGTAGAGCGTGGCGAGCGTCCCGTAATATTCCGCGACCATGAGCGGGGCGTGGTTCGGCAGCATCACGCCGCCCGAGCCGAGCCGGATGCGCGACGTGTGCTCGGCGAGGTGGCCGAGCAGGAGCGACGTCGCCGACGACATGAACGTCTCCGAGGAGTGATGTTCTGCCATCCAATAGCGGTGGTAGCCCAACTCGTCGGCCCGCACCGCAAGGCGCGTGGAGGCGGCGAGCGCGTCGTGCCGAGACATGCCGGCAGACACGGGAGCGAGGTCAAGAATCGAGAGCGTGGGGCGCGTCGGCATGCTTCCGGTCTAACGCGATTGTTGCGGTATGGCAACATCTGCCACGATCGGCGGAAAAGTCGGTAGGCTCGGTCCACAACCCCGGTATTCCCCTGCCCGGGGACACGTCCGCACTCCTAACCGACACGAAGGCGGTTCCATGTCAGAAACGACAGCGCAAGCCATTGCCTTGATTATCTATTTCGTCGGGATGATCATCATCGGGCTTTGGGCGTATCAGCGCACCGATGACCTCGACGACTACATGCTTGCGGGGCGCAAGCTGCCCCCG
This sequence comes from Bowdeniella nasicola, assembly GCF_001907295.1. Taxonomy (GTDB): domain Bacteria; phylum Actinomycetota; class Actinomycetes; order Actinomycetales; family Actinomycetaceae; genus Bowdeniella; species Bowdeniella nasicola. Next base: position 9,522 of record NZ_MQVR01000077.1, on the reverse strand, counting down.
GCCGTGGCAGCCCTGTCCGCCGGCGCCTCCGATATGTCCGGCTGGCTCCTCATGGGCCTGCCCGGCGCCCTGTACGCGAAGGGCCTGGTCGAATTCTGGATCGCGATCGGCCTGACGATCGGCGCATACCTCAACTGGATGTTCGTCGCGCCGCGCCTGCGCACCTACACGGAGGTCTCACGCAACTCGATTACGGTGCCGTCGTTCCTCGATAACCGCCTGCGTGACAAGTCGCGCCTGCTGCGCATCGTCTCCGGCCTCATCATCTTCGTCTTCTTCACCTTCTACGTCTCCTCCGGCATGGTCGCGGGCGGTAAATTCTTCGACTCCTCCTTCGGGATGGACTACCACCTCGGCATGGTCCTCGTCGCCGGCATCGTCGTCCTCTACACCCTCATCGGCGGCTTCCTCGCCGTCTCCTGGACGGACCTCGTGCAGGCCCTCATGATGGTGACGGCGCTCGTCATGATCCCGGTCGTCGCCGTCATGGAGTTCGACGGCGGCGCGGGCGACCTATTCAATAAGGCCGCCGAGGTTAACCCCCTCGTATGGTCGATGCTGACGGGCACGACGGTCATCGCGGTCGTCTCCAACCTCGCGTGGGGCCTGGGCTACTTCGGTCAGCCGCACATCATCGTGCGCTTCATGGCCCTGCGCACGGCGGCCGACGCCAAGGCCGGACGCCGCATCGGCATCGGCTGGATGATCATCTCCGTGGTGGGGACCGCGTTCGTCGCGATCGTAGGCCTCGGCTTCTACGCCGGCCGGGGTGAGGAACTCGCCGATCCGGAAACGGTCTTCATCGCGCTCTCTCGTGTGCTGTTCCACCCGATGATTTCCGGCTTCCTGCTCGCCGCCGTGCTCGCGGCGATCATGTCGACGATCTCCTCGCAGCTGCTCGTCACCTCGTCGGCGCTGGTGGAGGACATCTACAAGGTGTTCTCGAAATCCTCGCGTCAGCTCACCGAAAAGCGCATGGTGCTCTACGGCCGCATAGCCGTGCTCGCAACCGCCGTCATCGCGGCGCTGCTCGCATGGGATCCGGGCTCCTCGATCCTCGAGCTCGTCGGGTTCGCCTGGGCCGGCTTCGGCGCGGCGTTCGGGCCGATCATCCTGCTGTCACTGTTCTGGCGCAAGCTCACCTACCAGGGTGCGCTCGCCGGCATGATCGTCGGTGCCGTCACCGTCGTCGTATGGGGCAAGTACCTCAAGGGCGGCATCTTCGACCTGTACGAAATCCTGCCGGGCTTCCTGCTCGCGGGGCTGGTCGCGTACTTCGTCTCGAATGCGACGTACACCGAGAACGCGGAGATTGAGGCCGAGTTCGAGGAGGCCAAGCGATTGGCCGCCGACGGTGGCTCGCTGAGCGACGAAGAGCGCAAGTCGCGCTCGGTTAACCGCTAGGGAGCCCGTCGCCGCTGAGGTGCCCGTCGCCGCTGAGGCGCCGCTGCCCCACTCCGCCCCGCAGAACCTTTTCTGGGCTGCGGGGCGGAGCTGTGTGCGTGAGGGGCGCGCTCGGGTTGACGCGTCCCTACACTGAGACCATGTCCGTTTTTGACACGCTGCGCTCCTCGGCTCGTCGGCTGCTCACCGGGGCGCCGCCGCCCGAAAAACGTCGGGGGCTCGTCCTCGCCGGCGGGGGTGCGCGCGCGTCGTTCCAATTGGGCGCCTTGCACCGGCTCATCGCGGTCGAGGGCATGCACTTCGACGCGATCGCCGGGACGAGCGCGGGCGCGATCCTCGGTGGCGTCGTCGCCCAATACCGCGATGCGGCCGGCCAGCAACAAGCCGTCGCCGATCTGAGCCGACTCTGGCGCGAGATGACGGGGCCCTCGGATATGTTCACCGAGCGCACGTGGTTCGAGCTGCTCCAGCATCAGGCGCCCGTCTGGCAGCGCATCATGCGCTCCGATGCCGCGTCGCGCACGCCACGCACGATCGAGATTCCGTCGTTCACCTGGCCGTTTCGGCGCGGCGAGACCAGCGAGCCGACGACGGTCTCACTCCCGCAGTTGCCGCAGGCGTTCACGGCGATCTCCGACCTGTGGTCGGTGGCGGGACCCGGCTCGGGATTCGATTCGATCGCGCGCGGGGCGCTGACGAGTTCGTCGATCTTCACGCCCGGTCCCCTGGTCGATCGCATCCTCGCCGAGGCGTTCGATCCCGCCCGGCTCGCACGCTCGGGCGTGCCCGCGCGTTTTGCGCTCGTCTCGCTGGAGACCGGTGCCCTGCGCTATGTCGACGCGTATGGCCAACTGCGCGATCGGGACGATCGGCCGCTCGGCATCGAGGTCGATCTCGTCGACGCGATCGCGGCGTCGTGTGCGATTCCGGCCGTCTTCCCGCCGGTGCGGCTCGCCGACGGGGAGCATTACGTCGACGGCGGCGTGCGGATGAGCCTGCCCGCAGACATCATGCTCGACCACCTGCCCGTCGACGAGACGTATGCGATCTGTTCGGCCCCCGCGGGCGTGCAAGAGGCGGAATCGTTCGCCGACTCGAATATCGTTTCGACGATCGTGCGCTCGAGCGCGACGCTCATGAACGAGGAGCTCGCACGTCAGGAGCTCGCGCGGGCGCGCGCGGGCGGGGCGATCGTCATCGATCCGCAAACCGAGGTCCACGACGCAATGACGGTCGCGCCGGGACTCATCCGGATCTCGATGGATTACGGCTATCTGCGAGCGTCGCAAGTCCTCGCGGGCGCAAGCGTCGAGGAGCAGGACCACGCGCGCCACCTCGTCGAGATTCGGCGGCTCATTTGGGCGTTGCAGGCGCAAGAGCAGAATGCGCCGCCGCTATTCGGGGCCGAGGATGTGGCCAATCAGATCCTGGCCGCGGCCCGGCGAGCGGCAACACCCGAGTCCGATGAGCCGGATCTCGAGTCGCTGCAGGCCACGGTTCGGGACCTCACGCTCGCACTGCCCGGCAGCCAGCTGCCGCCGGGCTCGAGCACGTGGGGCCGGCGCGATGAATTCATCACCGACGGCGCCGGGGGCGGGGAGCTCACCGAGGCGTAGCTGCAGGCCGCACTGTCGACCGAGCGGCGCGTCAGTCCGGCATGCCGCGCAGGCGCACCGACAGGCACGTCACGCAGCCCTCGAGTTTTTCGTACTCGGAGATATCGACCTCGATGACGTCCAGCCCGCGCTCGCGGAAGAGCTGTGCGGACTTCGGGGCGTCGGCCGCCATGAGGACGGTGTTCTCGTCGAGGATCACGACGTGGGAGCCGGATTCTTCGGGGACCGGCAAAAACTTTTCCCACACGCTCGGGTCGTCAACGAGCGGCTCATATCCGACGACGGTGCCGTCGGGCAAGGCGGTGACCGCCGATTTCAGGTGCAGCACCTTGGTCAGCGGCACGGTGACGACGCGGGCGCCGAGCGGCTCGAGATGCTCCGCGAGCTGGGCGATGCCCTCGTCGTTGGTGCGACCGCCGCGGCCCACCCACACGGTGCCGCCGAACTTCAAGACGTCGCCGCCATCGAGGGTGCCGGGCGCTTCGATGTGCGCGATGCGGTAGCCGAGCTCGCGCACTGCGGCCTCCGCGGCCAGCGTCTCCGGCTTGCGTTCATCGGCTCCCGGGCGCGCAATCACGGCCGTATCGCCGTAGACGACCATGGTGTCCTCGATAAACACCGCGTCAGGGCAGTCATCGGCGCGATCGACCTCGTGGGTCTGCCAGCCGGCACCATGCAGGGCGGCGACGTAGTCGTCCCACTGGCGCTCGGCAAGCTTCACGTCGACGGGCTCGCGTTCGATATGGGTGACAAGACCGTCGGCCAGGCGAGGCGAGGGCCGACGGATGAGCGCATGCTTCTTCTCCATACCTCCAGTGTGGCCCAGGCGCGCGCTGTGTGAAAGCGGATCGGGGCCGCCTACGTGTGCTGCGGGAGGTGCTTTGCCCAGAAGCCGAGGATCTCCTCGAAGCGATCCAGCCGGTGCCACGGCCGCCCCGAGCGGGACAGTTCGTGGTTCTCGCCCGGGAACACGACGCACTTCGCGTCGACCCCGTTCGCCTTCAGCGCCGTGTAGTAGCGCAACGCCTGCTCGATCGGGCAGCGCAGGTCCTGCTCGGAATGCAGCACGAGGCATGGCGTATCAACGTCGTCGACGAAGGTCATGGGCGACTGCGCCGCGACACGTTCCGGGTCGCTGCCGACTTATTCGTCGGAGAAGAACCAGCCGATGTCCGACGGGCCGACGAACGCCGCCGGGTCGAGGTAGGCGCGCTCGACGATGGCGCCGCGGAAGCGGTGGTCGTGCGCGATGATCCAGGCCGTGAGGTAGCCGCCATAGGAGCCGCCCATGATGCCGAGTCGTTCTGCGTCGAGCTGATCGAACTCGGCTAGGACGCCGTCGAGGAAGGCGAGGACGTCGTCGGCATCGAGGGTGCCGAGCGCCTGGCGGATGGCGCGGCCGTGGACCGGGTAGTCGTCCTTGGAGGGGTAGATGCGTTCTGCGGCGGGCAGGATCGTCGTCGAGCGCAGGCCGCGCGCGAAGTCGGGCAGGCGCGTGCGCTTCGGGGCGTCCTGCGGCGGGCACGCGCCCGAGACGCCGAGGAGGACGTCGGCCCCATCGGACGTCGTCACCGCGATGGGCGCATCCGAATCCTCGCCCTTGGTCTTGACGTGGATCGCGAACAGATCCGTGCGCAGGTTCGTGTCGTGGTCCTCGTGCAGGCCCGCGATCGCGAGGACGTGCCGGCCGGAGCTCGTGACGTCAGTCAGCGGGAAGCCGACGTCGCCCGAGGTTAGGCGCGTCGGGCGTGGCAGGGCCACCTCGAAGCGCTCGACGTCGTCCCCGTCGGCCAGCGCGGCCGCGCGCCCCACCGGCTCGAAGTCCGGATCCTCGTGGACCGCCGCGACCGGGACGTGGAAGAGGTGATGGGGGCGGTCGAAAATATAGCCGCGCCCGTTATAGCGACCGCGGTAGCCGGGCAGGATGCGGGGAGGTTCCGCGGCGGGTTCGATATCGGGCCGGCAGCGGCCGGCGCCGGGCGTGATCTCGCCGCTGGTCTGTCCGTGGCATGCGAATTCGCGCAGCAGGGACACGTTGGAGTCCGTCGCGAAGTCCGGTCGCGTGATCGCGACGACGATACGGGAACCGTCGGGCGCGATCGTGGGGGCGCCCGACTGGCGGATGAGGGACAGATCAACAGGGTGCATGTCCCGCTGCTACGGCACTGGCGCGTACGCGCAGCTTGAGCAACTTCGTTACGATTTGGCTATGCACTCTCGACCGACTAAGGCCGTCATTCTTGCGCGGGGGCTCGGCACCCGGATGCGCGAACAGTCCGCGACCGCAGAGCTCGATGCTGGCGCCGCGAAAGCCGCTGACGCTGGCGTCAAGGGGATGATCGACGTCGGTCGGCCCTTCCTGGACTACGTCGTCTCCGTCCTCGCCGACGCCGGAATCCGCGAGGTGTGCCTGGTTATCGGGCCGGAGCACGACATGATCCGGGAGCATTTTGAGCGGGTGCGGCCGACGCGGGTGTCGGTCAGCTACGCGATTCAGGCCGAGCCGCGTGGCACGGCCGACGCGGTCGCGGCGGCGGAAGAGTTCGCGGGCAAGGACCGCGTGCTCGTGTTGAACTCGGACAATTACTATCCGGCGGCGCTCGATACGGTGCTCGATGCGCCCGGCTCAGCGCTGCTCGGGTTTGATCGGGCGGCGCTCGTCGAGCAGTCGAATATTCCGGCGGAACGAATCGCGGCGTTTGCGATCCTCGACGTCGCCGAAGACGGCTCACTGCGGCGCATTATCGAAAAGCCCGATGCGCAAACGCTCGCGGCATTCGGCGATGGCGCGCCGATTTCGATGAACGCATGGGTCTTTACGCCCGCGATCTTCCCCGCGTGCCGCAACGTCGCACCGTCGGTGCGCGGCGAGCTCGAGTTGGCGTCGGCGGTTGCGGATGCGATGGCCGCGGGCGAGGTCTTCACCGTCGTGCCCGTCGCGGTCGGCTGCCTGGACATGTCGCGGCGCGATGACATCGCCGCGGTGCGTAAGCGACTGGCAGGGATCGAGGTGTCCCTATGAGCGATTCGAGCGGGATCCCGCTGCACCCGTCCGACGCGCGGGCGCACGCGCGCGGGCGCGAGGCGACCGCGTGGTTCGTTCCGGGACGCATCGAGGTGCTCGGCAAGCACACCGATTATGCGGGCGGGCGCTCGCTCATCGCTACCTCCGACGTCGGTATTACGTTCCATGCGCGGCGGCTGTCGGATCCGATCGTGCGGATCACGTCGCGCAGCGTCGACGATACGGTCACGCTGCCGCTGTCGACCGAGCAGGACGTGCCGCGCGGGCACTGGGCCGGGTATCCGGCGGCGGTCGTTTCGCGGCTGGTCGCGAATTTCGGCGACTGGGTGCCGGGCGCGCATGTCACGGTCGATGCGACGCTGCCGCTCGCGTCGGGCATGAGCTCGTCGTCGGCGATGATCGTCGGCCTATCGCGCGTGCTGTTCGACCTCGGCGGGATCGAGGAGCATCCCGCTTATCAGGCGCATATTCATCGGCCGGAGGACCTCGCGATGTACCTTGCGTGCGTCGAAAACGGCATGAGTTTTGGGGAGCTTGCGGGCCACCGCGGGGTCGGCACGTTCGGTGGGTCGGAGGACCACACGGCGATGCTGTGCGCGGCGGAGAATTCGCTCGTCCAATACCGGTTCTGTCCGGCGGTGCACGAGGCGACGGTGCCGTTCCCGGACGACTACTCGTTTGTCATCGCGGTCAGCGGGGTGCTGGCGGAAAAGACTGGGTCGGCGATGGAGCTGTACAACCGGGCCGCCCTGTCGACGACGCAGATCGTCGAGAAATGGAATAAGGCGACGGGACGCAAGGACGTGTATCTGGCCGATGCTGCGACGGCGGGCGGCGATTCGCGCGACCAGCTGCGCTCACTGACGACGTCGGATACCTATCTGCGCGGCCGCCTCGAGCAGTTCATGTCGGAGTCCGAGGAGTTCGTACCGAAGGCCGCGGCGGCGCTGTCTGCCGGACGGATCAGCGAGTTCGGGCGGATCGTCGATTCCTCGCAGCGCTGGGCCGAGGAGGGCTTGGACAATCAGGTGCCGGAGACGGTTCATCTGCAGCGGTCGGCGCGCTCGCTTGGCGCGATCGCCGCAAGCGCGTTTGGTGCCGGGTTCGGCGGTTCCGTGTGGGCGATGGTGAAGACGCCGGATGCGCCGGAGTTCACCGAGGCGTGGCTTGCTGAATACCGTCGGGCATTTCCCATTCCCGCCGAGCGCGCGTCGTCGATCATTACGCGCCCCGGTGGCCCGGCGCGCCGCATCGAAGACTAAGCGAGACAGGTTTTCGCTCAGGCGCGGCGGCGACGCACGCCGCGCGCGAGCGTCTTGGAGAATTCGAGTTCCTTGACGGCGCCTCCCAGCAGCGTGCCGATGGCGACGCCGACGAGTGCGCTCAGCGCCGTCACGAGCGGGGATGCCGAGTAGCCGCTGAGTTGGCTCGCGGTGAGGAACGCGAACGAGCCGGGCGCGACGATCATGAACGCCGGCAGGTACGTGACGTGCCAGGGCGGGCCCTTGGGGGCGTGCGCGAGGAGCTGCGCGCCGACGGATGACAGGATGGCGGCGACGAGGCCGCCGAGCGCGGGCGAGAATTCGGTGCCGAGGTAGACCTGGATGGCGCCGGCCGCGGTCGATAGCGCGATGATGGAGATCGCGTGCGTAAACGGGCAGTAGCAAAACAGCATGAGGCCGAGCGTGGCGAGGAAGATGCCGAGGAGCTTGATACCGAACGGGGCCGCGGGGGCGGCGATGTCGAGCAGGTCGCGCAGGGACCAATGGGCGGCGACGACGGCGAGCCAGATGCCGGCGAAGAACAGCAGGAACTGCATGAGGGCCGACGAGAGCCGCGCGGTTCCGGCCGACGAGTGCCCCGCGACGACGTCGGCGATCCCGGTGACGACGACTGAGCCGGGGAACAGGATCGCGAGGACGGCCACGATCGTGCGGAAGGGGTAGTCGAGCCAGCCGGTATCGGCGGCGAGCAGAATTGGGTAGGAGACCGTGAACGCGGCGAGGACGGGCAGGATCTCGGCGACGGCTTTGATGCGGCCGGCGAGCGTGGAAAGGCCCGCGATGACGAGGGACGCGATCAGGCCGACGATGATGTTCGGCCAGGCGGGACAGAGCAGCAAGATGAGTCCGACGCCGACGGGGATCGACCCCAGGTTCGCCACGAAGTACGGCCAGGCAGGTTTACGTTCGGCTGCGGTCGTGAGCCGGGCGCGGGCCGTATCGAAGTCGAGGGTGCCGGCGCGCAGTTCGGCGGTGATCGTGAGGAAGTCGGAGAGCTGGTCGAAACGAATGTAGGACTTCGCGGCCGAGAACTGCGGCGGCATATCCGGGCTGAGACTGACGAAGACGCCGGTCGAAAATGCACCGACCTGGGTCTCGGGATAGCCGAGTGCGCGGCCGGTCGCAATGACCTCTGCTTCGGTCTCGCGCGCGGACAGTCCGCCGCCGAGCAGCAGGCGCGCGAGCCGGAGCAGGAATTGGGTGGTGGGAGCGTCGTCGTTCCCCATCTCGTGGTGCACGTCGCCATCGTAGCCCCCAGGTCGCCTCGACGCTGCAGCAGTCCCGCGCGGACGAGTCCAAGGTTCCGTTCGACGTGCCGAATAACGACGTGCCGAACCTTCCGACGCTGACCGCTGGCGCGCTGAACGTCCTGGACAACAACAAGGACGGCTTCTTCCTCATGGTCGAAGGCGGCGCCATCGACTGGACCGGCCACGCCAACGACGAGGTCCGCAACATCGAAGAAACGGTCGATTTCTTCAAGTCGGTTGAGACCGTCTCCAAATGGGTCGAGACCAACTCTTCGTGGGACGAGACCCTCGTGATCGTTACCGCGGACCACGAGACCGGCTACCTCGTCGGCCCGAACTCCGATCCGGCCTTCGATGCGATCTCCGGCAACCAGGGCGAGGTCCCGAAGCTCAGCTGGCACTCCGGCGATCACACGAACATGCTCGTGCCCGTGTTCTTCAAGGGCGCTGGCGCTGCGACGCTCGCCGCTCAGGCGACCGGCAAGGACCCGGTGCGTGGTGACTTCCTCGACAACACCGCGCTCGCGAACTTCCTGCTGGAGGATCTGTGGCGCGTGACCGAACCGACGGAAGAGCCCACGGAAGAACTGACGGAGGCCCCGACCGAGGAGCCTACGGAGGCCCCGACTGAAGAGCCTACGGAGGCCCCGACTGAGGAGCCGACCGAGAAGCCTTCGCACGATGCGAAGCCGCTGCCGGTTAACCCGAAGAAGCCGGGCAACCCGACGATGCCCGTCACCGGTGGCGAGATCATCATGCTCGCGCTGTTGGCCTCGGGCCTCATCGGCTCCGGCGTGGCGCTTGTGCGTCGCCGTCAGGAGGCCTAGCAATCCCCTAGGAGGCGCCTAACTGTAGTTCCTTGGGACGTTGCGAACGGTCGAGATGAGATGAAGACCTCCGGCAGGATGTGGGTTACCACACTCGCATCCAGTCACCGGAGGTCT
>NZ_MQVR01000076.1 GCF_001907295.1 Bowdeniella nasicola | reverse complement strand
CTGGGCTTCCGGAACCTGAGCCACTACATCGCCCGCAGCCTCCTCGAGGCCGGCGGATTCAAACCCCGACTACACCCTCGATTGTGAAGAGCCGGCAAAGGCGAAGCGGGCGGCGAGCGCGGCCGCGTCGTCGGGGTGGTTTTCGATGAGGGACAGGACGGCCGACAGGCTCCCGAGCCGCAGCAGCGCCGTCGGGGCGAATTGCGAGGCATCCGCGGTGATGACGTGCAGCCGCCGCCACGTCTCGCGTTCGGCGTGGGGCTCGTCGCGGGTGTTGATGATCGGGCGTTCGCGGGTGGTGTAAACGGAGCTGAGTTGTTCGATGAAGTCGGCGCGCTGGAAGATTTGGAAGCCGGCGCGTTCGCTGCGCTGCCCCAGTCCGACGCGGCCTGCGCCGCCGATGATCGGGCGCGTCGTGAGGAACGGCGTGAGCGTCGCGGTGATGAGGTCCCAGTCGGTGTCACGGTCCATGAGGTAGGACTCGTGCGCGCCCCAGGCCTGGCCCTTGCCGTCGGTGGTGTTCTTCAGGAGGACGCAGGCGCGGTCGGTCTCGGCGCTCAGGGCTTCGCAGGCGCGCTGCATGAGGCGGTCCCCGGCGAGGTCGTAGCGCGCGGCCGCGACTGGGCCGATCGCCTCGGGCGCCGCATATTCGGGGTGCGTGTGGTCGACGTAGAGGCGCGCGCCGCTGGGGCCGTGGATCGCCGAGCCGCGGTAATAGTGCGCTTCGAAGGGGGTCAGGCGGATGACCCACTTCGTGGGCGCCGCGGTGAGCGCCGCGCCGCGGACCTCATTGGTGCGGGCCTCTTCGGCAAGCTCGTCGTGTGTCAAGCCGCGGGCATCGGCGCGCGGGGATTCGCCGGAGTAATCGAAGCGGGCGCCAGCCCCGAGCTCGAGATCGCGTCCTTCGGAAGCCGGGACGTGGTGGGTCGCGGGCAGCCCAGCGGCGGCGCCGGCGCGGGCAGCGGCGAATATCAGCTCGGTTGCCAGGGAGTCGGGATCGGCACTCGGGTCGGCGCGGTCAAGCAGCGCATACTCGGTTTCGATGCCCTGGATGCGGGCGACGCTGATCATCGCGGGATGACGGCGATGATCGGGTCGCCGCCGTGGCCGCGGCCGACGACACGCGCCCACTCCTCGGGATCGGATGCGCCGGGTAGGTCGGCGTTTTCGGTCACCTCGCGCGCCACCGCCGCGAGCAGATGCGCCGTGGTGAGGCCGCCGGTGCCGGTCGCGAGCTCGGTCTTGATCGCGGCGTTTTTCGCCCGGTCGACGATGTTGGCGATCATTGCGCCGGAGACGAGGTCCGCCAGATGCCACGTCTCGCGAGCGCCGGAGCGGCGGCGCACAGTGAGCAGCGCGGTTTCCTCATTCCGCGCGAAGAGCGCGTCGAGCGTTCGCGCCCGCATCACGGCGATGGCCTCGCCCACGCCCCCGGCGTCGGTAATCTCCTTTTCGGCGACGGGCAGGTCCGCCGTCAGGTAACGCGTGAGGATCGCGGCGGTGCCGTCGGCGTTCGGTCGATCGATCCGGATTTTCACGTCGAGCCGCCCGGGCCGCAGGATCGCCGGGTCGATCATGTCCTCGCGGTTCGAGGCGCCAATGACGATGACGTTGCGCAGTTCTTCGACGCCGTCGATCTCGGCGAGCAACTGCGGCACGACCGTCGTTTCGACGTCAGAGGAGACCCCGGAGCCGCGGGTGCGGAACAGCGACTCCATTTCGTCGAAGAAGATCACGACGGGCAGGCCGAGGGCGGCCTTGTCGCGCGCCCGCGCAAAGATGAGACGGATACGGCGTTCGGTTTCCCCGACGTACTTGTCGAGCAGCTGCGGGCCCTTGATGTTGAGGAAGTATGCGTCGGTGCCGGAGGTGGCGGACAGGGACGTGGCGATCGCCTTGGCGATGAGCGTCTTGCCGCAGCCGGGCGGACCGTACAGCAGCACGCCCTTGGGTGGGCGCAGGCCGTAGCGCGTGAAGAGCTCGGGGCGGGTGAGGGGCAGTTCGACGGCGTCGCGGATCTGCTCGATCGCGTCATCGAGGCCGCCGATCGCCTCCCACGAGGTTTCGGGGGCTTCTTCTAGCAGGAGGTCTTCGACCTCGGCGCGCAGGATGCGTCGCAGCGCGTAGCCCTCGCGCAGGTCGGCCAGGAGCGAATCGCCGAGGCGCAGGCGCTCGCGGGCGAGGTCGCCGGCCAGCCGTAGCACGCGGGTGTCTTCTCCGCGCACGACGACGAGGACATGGTTGGGATCGAGGCGCTGTTCGATGACGACGATCTCGCCGGCATCGTCGGCCTCGCTCGTCGCGACGACGGAGAGGTGATCGTCGAGCAGCACCGTGGTGCCGGGCTCGAGGCCGCCGAGCGGCACGGATTGGGAGACGCGCACGCGCATGCGACGCCCGGCGGTGGTGATGTCGACGGTGCGCTCGAGCGCGTCGACGGTGCGCAGGTAGGTGCCGAAGCTCAGCGGGGGCGCGGTGAGGCGATCGATTTCCTGGTGCAGCGTCGCGAGTTCTTGCCGCGCGGCGGCCAGGGCCGAGGCGAGTCGCGTGTTTTTCCGGGTGATGACCTGGGCATGCTCGGTCAGCTCCCGGATTAGCTCCGATTCGGTCATTACCCGCCCTTTCGTTCGCATCTTTGCGTCGCGTTCAGTCTACCGCCATTGGTACGGGCGTACCAGAGCGGATTGGGGCTATTTTTCGCTGAATTGGGCGCGGTAGCGGCCAAGAAGTTTCGCCTCGGCGCCGCATGAGAGGGGCCGCGTCTCACCCGCCGACGCATCGTGCGTCACGAGGACGGTTTCGTCGACCTCCTCACGCCGGACCCGCACCCGCCAACGCTCATCGCCGAGGTCCTCGGATGCGAGTTGCCAGCCGCTGAGTCGGGCGACGCAGAGCGATTCTTGGACGAAGGCGAGCGCGACCTGCTCCGGCTGGGACAGGTAGGACATGCCGCGGTTGTGGGTCAGGGAATTGAGGTCGGGGGTGATGATCCCCATCGAGGCGGCGTCGATGGCTGAGACGACGTGTTCTGCGCTCGCGCGCGCGAACGTGAACCCGCTTGGCAGGAGCACGCCCGTCGGCGCGAAGCGGTGACCGCCCGTGTGCGAGGTTTCGAAGACGAGGTCTTGGCGTTGGCGCGCCGCTTCGCTCGCGACCGGGCGGCCCTCGAGTGCGCAGCACAGGTCGCGTGTGCCGTTGGTGCATACGAGGGCGACGGCTTCCCGCGCGACGACGAACCTGGCGAAGAGGGCCAGCACCTCATCGGGGGTATCGGCGGTGAGGGCCTCGGTCGTGAGGCGGTCGAGTTTGGCCGGGTCGGTGATGGTGCCGCGCACGAGCCAGGGCTCGCCGCGCAGCCCGCCAGCGATGAGCAGGACCCGCTTGTCGTCGCTTTCGCTCACGCGCTTATTGGGTTCGCGGATGAGGCCGAAGCGGCCCCCGACGGAGGAGACGAGCGCATCGATGCGTGCGCCGAGTTCGGGGTCGAGGTCGGATTGGGTCGCGGCTTTCCGGCCCCATGCGCCCGGCTGTTCGAGGAGTACCCAACACGTCGCGCTCGCTGCGCTGCCTGCAGCAATCTCTCCGATCGCCGCGGATCTCAGCGTGCAGCGATCATCGTCGCGTGGAATTGGGGACACCTCATTCACCTACCTCGCTTCCAGGCTAATGCTTCGCTAGGCAGAAGCGAATTGGGACATCACGTCGTCGAGCATCGCTTCGGTCAGGCGACCGGTGAACGTGTTTTGTTGCGAGACGTGATAGCAGCCAAACAGGCGGACCGGGCCGTAGTGGGTCTGCAGTACGGTCGTCGCGCCGTGCCCGAATTTCGGGGCGGGGCGCGGGACTTGCCAGCCCAGCGCGCGGGCCGTCTTCAGCGTTGCCTGCCAGGCAATTCCGCCAAGCGCGAGCAGTGCTCGCGGCTGCAGCAGCTGAAGCTCGCGATTAATCCACGGCGCGCATGTGGCGAGCTCCGCCGTTGTCGGTTTGTTGTCTGGGGGAGCGCAGTGCACGGGCGCGACGATCCGCGCGCCGAACAGCTCGAGCTCACTGCTCGCATCATCCGTCGCCGGCTTCGAGGCGAGTCCGGCCCGATACAGTGCCCCGAACAGCCACGTCCCGGAGCGGTCCCCGGTGAACATTCGCCCGGTACGGTTCCCACCGTGCGCCGCGGGTGCGAGCCCGATGATCACGCGGTGGGACTTGGGGTTCCCAAAACTCTTAACCGGCCGGCCCCAGTACGGCTCATCGGCGAACGAGGCGCGCTTTGTGCGGGCGACGTCTTCGCGCCAGGTCACGAGTCGTTCGCACGCGCGACATACCGATATCCGCGCATCGATGTCCTCGGTGTCGAGTGATTCGTCGGCCAGGCGCTCGACGTCGGCCTTGTCACGCGCAATCGGGGTCGACGCGTCGGCTACGTCCCCGGGCCAGCCGGTGCCCGGCGGGACGGGAGAGGCGAACAGCTCTCCGGTGCCCGGGTGGGGCAGGAGCGGACACGGGCGCTCGCCGGACATGTCAGCTCAGGTGCTGTTCGAGGCGGGCGAGTTTGCCGTCGAGCTCACCGGTGTAGCCGGGCCGGATATCGGCCTTGAGGACGAGCGAGACGCGCGGACCGAACGCACCGACCGCTTCGGTGGCGCGTTTGACGACGTCCATGCACTCATCCCATTCGCCTTCGATGGTCGTGAACATGGCGTCAGTCCGGTTCGGAAGACCCGAGGAACGGACCACCTCGATCGCGGCAGCAACGGCCTTGGCGACGGATCCGGTTTCGTCGGCGCCGCCACTGGGCGCGACAGAGAATGCGACTAACATGCGTCAACTGTAGGCACAATGTCGCTCGCGCATCTCTATCAATCCGACTAAACCCCGGAAAGATCGCAAGTCAGAAACGGCTTTACCGCACGTATTTCGGCCAAAAAGGCGGCGCAGGAATCCTTCGAAATCGCTTCCCGGAAATGTAATGTGGCCCACGATTACGTCATCACAGGGAGGAATTCAGATGACCAAAGCGTGGGCCGCGCGTGCGGCCGGAGGGATCGCAGTACTCGCCTGGGGTCTCTGATCTGGCATTGCGCCAGCGGCCGCGAACGCGACGGAGGAGACGATCTCCCAAGAACTGCTGCCCTTCATCGCCACCGATCCCGCTCGCGAACTGCATTTCGATGAGAACCTCGCAAAGAGCGCCGGCCATGGCGGCGGCGATCCCCTGGATCTTCTCGATGCGGCCTGCATGAGCCACGACAACTGCTACGGCGCCCAGGGCTATTTCTCCTGTGACTGCGACAAGAGGCTCATCGCAGAGATCGACCGGACCTATGCGCTGATGAAGCCTGGCCGAGAGCGCATCACCGCAAGCGTCGTCAAGGCGTTCTTCTGGCTCAACGCCCAGCGCTGCTAGGCGGCGTTATCGCTATACCCGTCGGCCCGCTTGGCAAGCTCGTCGATGTACTCCTTGATCCGCCGCTGCACTTCCTCGGTGCTGAGCTTCGTCGGATCGCCCTCGCCCTCCTTCGGCGGGGCGGGGGCAGCGCCGACCTGGTCGAGGAGCGAGACCGCGCCGTTTTGCGCGATCACCATGCGGTAGGTCACCACCTGGTTTTGGCCGATGCTCACGACATAGTTCCCGTCCGCCGCGGGCGTGATCTCCATGACACGCATGCCGGAGGCCCAGCTGGGCAGCTGGTTGAAGCCGCTGCGGATCCGGTTCTCGCTCGTCGACAGTGCGGGCAGCGCTTCCGGATAGCGTGAGACGACGTACGGGTTGAGGCCCGGGCCCTCTTGCCGGTTGCTGACATGGCCGAGGGCCACGACCGATTCGGATACCCCGACGGGCGTCAGCGCGGTGACGTATTCGCCCTTGCCGCCGTTGCTGATGAGGGAGAAGTCCAGGGCGTTCGCGGCGTTCGGCTCGCCGCTGCTGTCCTCGTCATCGCGTGTCTCGCCCGCGGTGTCGTAGCCGGCGCGCTTGAATATCCAGTCCATGAATGACGCTGACGCCACGCTGGAGCTACGCTGCGCTGCCGCAATCGAGCGCGGGTACGTGGGGCCGACGATCTCGGACGGGATCTCGCCCGCGCCATAGACCGTGAGCCTGCCGCCGCGATAGACCGCTGCCCCGTCGGGGTGTTCGGTGACGACGGGCCAGAACCCGCCCAGGCGCTTGAGCGGCACGACGACGACGGGTTCATCGCCATCGCAAAAACCGTAGGCATCCTCGTTGTCCCAAAACGAGAAGGGGCGCTGGAAGGACAACCAATAGCCCAGGTTATCCGTGGGAGCCCAGCCGCCGAGGCGCAGCTTGTGCGCAGGGTCGAAACGGCAGGCATTAGACGTCTGATTCTTCGCGCCCACTAGCGGCGACTGGATCATCTGGACGGGTTCGTAGCCCTCGAAGATCCCGCGCCGGATCACGAGCGACGTGTACTGATTGGGAGTTTTTTCCGTCTGCACGGCATGAACCCCGGCGCGGTCGCCGATCACGTCATCAAGGTCTCGGTTCGCCAGCTGTTCGGCGACCACGAAAGGCGCGCGATATTCGTAGCTGGGGACGGTAGCTTCCGAGGTGTAGGAGTTCGCGAGCTGCACCTGCTGGCCCCACCAGATCAGCACCCACGCGAGCGCCAGGGCGGGCGCGGTGATGCCGAAGCTCACCCAAGCGCGGCGGGTGTACGTCTTATTGATCTCCGCTTGCAGCTCGCGCGTTTCCGGCGGCACGTGTTTGGGTTCCTTCAGGTGCGGTATCACCCAGATGAGCCACGCCGCTGCGACAAGCGCGAACAGAATCACCGGATTGCGGACCAGCCACAGGAGCGGACGGGTAACCCAGCCGAGACCGAACAGGGAGGATCAAGATAATGAATGCGGCAACTGCCCAAGCCAGCAGTGTCTTGGTGCGTTGAGTGCTCATCTTGCTGTTAAAAGTAGCGCGCGGTTATCAGCCTGATATCGGACCTAAGTCGGATTGTGGGCACAATAGTGTCCATGCGTCCTGCCACGTCAGCCACGATCCACGCCCGCACCTGGGTGAACGGAACGCCCCAATCGGCCGATCTTGCACCGTCCCAAATCCGGGCGTCCCTCCAGGATCCAGACACGCTGTGCTGGGTGGACCTGGTAGCGCCGACGGAGGACGAGCTGGGACGGCTCGCGAGCGAGCTCGGGCTCGATCCGTCTAACGTCGAAGACGCGCTCGCACCCCACGAGCGCCCGAAACTCACCGAGATCAACGGGCAGCTGTTCTTCGTCGTCTATGGGACCCACCTCGAAGAGGGTAAAGACATAGAAGATGGCCGGCTCGACGTGTCGCGCGTATCGGGCTTTCTGCTATCGCACGGACTCGTGACCGTGCGCCTCGATGAGGACATCGACGTCGTACGCATCATGAAGAATGCCGACCGCGAGCTAAAGAACCGGTCAAAGAAAGATGTCGATGTCCTCGTGCACGTCCTATTCGATACCCTCGTCGATGATCATTTCGAGACCATCCAGCAGATCGATGGCATGCTCGATGATCTGGAAGACGACCTCTTTGCCGACGACGGGCCCGACCGCGGGTTTTCCGCGCGCGCCTATGCCGTGCGAAAGGATCTGTCGCGGCTACGGCGCTATATTCTGCCGATGCGTGAGGTCGTCAACCGGCTGATCCGCCACCAGTTCGCCGACCGGCCAGACCCGTGGTTCCAGGACCTTATGGACCATGTCCTGCGCGCGAGCGAATGGACCGACTCGCTGCGCGACGTCGTCCAAAACCTCGTAGAAACGCACCTGCAGCTGCAAGACTCCCGCCTCAACACCGTGATGAAGAAGCTGGCGGCGTGGGCCGCCATCATTGCCGTGCCGACCCTGATTACGGGCTGGTTCGGACAAAACGTGCCGTTCCCGGGGGAGGGCAAACCGCTCGGACTCGCGATCTCGACCGCGCTCGTCGTGGGCCTCTCCGGCGGCGTTTATTTCCTCATGAAGAAGAAGGACTGGCTGTGACGGCCCCCGTTCGGCGCCCGCTTGGCCCCGAGATCCTCATCGTTCTTGGGCTTTCTCTCGGGCAATCCGGCATCTACTCGCTCGTCAACATCATTGCTCGGCTGACCTCAAACACTCCGCTGCGCCACCAAAGCGCCGGGCTCAACACCTCGCTGTCGCCGCGCCCTTACCTCGACCTGACCTACCAGGTGCTCGGGACCGCGTTCGCGCTTGTGCCGGTGGCGCTCGCGCTCTACCTGTTGAGCGATTCGGGGAAAAGCGCCCTCGCACGGATCGGCTTCGATATCCGGCGACCCGGACGCGACCTCCTGGCGGGCCTTGGACTGGGGGCGCTGATCGGGATCCCGGGGCTCGGGTTCTATCTCCTTGGCCGCACTATCGGGATCACCGTGAATATCTCGCCTGCCGGGCTGCCGCCCTACTGGTGGGCGGTTCCCGTCCTCATCTTGGCCGCCGTGAAGAACGCGGTGTTAGAGGAGGTCATCGCCGTCGGTTATCTCATGGAGCGGCTGGACGAGATAGGCTGGTCGGCGCCGGCACGGACCGCGGCGTCCGCCCTGCTGCGCGGCTCCTACCACCTGTATCAGGGGATCGGGCCGGCGATCGGCAATGTCGTGATGGGCATCGTCTTCGCCGAGTACTATCGGCGGCGCGGCCGCGTGATGCCGCTCGTGATCGCGCATACGGCGATCGATATCGTGGCCTTCGTGGGCTATACCCTGCTGCCCGCGAGCTGGTTGGCGTGGCTGTAAGCTACCGGCCGTAGCGCTCCGTGAAGTTGCGAACGATCCGGTTGGATGCGGAGACATCGAAGGAGGCCGTGTATTCCTTGACCGCGAGTACTTCGTCGGCGGGGAAATAACCGGAGTTCTTATAGACATCGATCCGCAGGTGGATGCCCGGGACGTCGAGTTCGGGATGGAACTGCGTGCCGTACAGATTCTTTTTGATGCGGAACATTTGTACCGGGCACGCGGCCGAGGTCACGAGCAGTGTTGCGTGGGACGGGAGTTGCGAGCAGGCTTCCTTGTGGCCGACGAAGGAGCGGAATTCGCGAGGAATGCCGGCAAGGAGTGGGTCGGACAGGCCCGCCTCGGTGATGCGCATGAGCGGCGCCTCGATTTCCTCGCCGTAGG
This sequence comes from Bowdeniella nasicola, assembly GCF_001907295.1. Lineage (GTDB taxonomy): Bacteria > Actinomycetota > Actinomycetes > Actinomycetales > Actinomycetaceae > Bowdeniella > Bowdeniella nasicola. The sequence goes on along the minus strand of NZ_MQVR01000076.1, from coordinate 2,939 downwards.
TGAAATTGATCGTCGCGCCTTGGTGGCGGCCGAGCGTGCCGACGCCGTAGCAAGTGCCAAGGAGCGGGGTATCGGTGTCGACGACGTCGTCGAGGAGGAGCGAGAGTTCATGTTCGACGCGCAGCTGGGTATCCGACTTATGTTCGCGGGGGATTGAGCCGGTGAACGGGCTACCGCCGAGCATGATGCCGGAGATCTCGGAGAGGTTGATCTCGGGCAGGGGTTCGGATTCTAGGCGGATCCAGCGAAGTTGGGATTCTTGCAGGTCGCCGTAGCGCAAGAAGAGTTCGTATTCGGCTTCCGCGGTCTCATCTTCCGGCCGCGTCGAGATCAACACGAAGGGTTTCATCGCAGGACTTACTGGCCGAGGGAGTACAGCACGAACACCATCAGCTGGATAGCCGAGACGACAGCCCCAATCACGATCCCGGCGACGGCGAGCCCATGCCCATTGCGGCGACGGTCGGCGCACCGCCGCAAGCCGACAATCCCGAACCCGACGCCGAGCAGCGGCAGGAACGGGACGAAGAAGAGTAAGGAGAGCACGAGTGCCGTGATGGCGGTCGGCTCGGTGGGGATTTTGGGCGCGCGGTAACCCGGGCCGGAGAAGACGGCACTCTGATCGATCTCTTCTGTCCCGGGAAAGACGAGGTCGACCGGGTCGCTTGACGACGGCTGACGAGTCATGTGCTCAGCATACGGCGTGTCGAAACAGGTGGTGGGGTGCGAGTTGTACAGTGATCGACGAACCAGCTCCAGGGAGGAACGCTATGGACAAGAAAAAGTCAGGCATGTGGACGTTGCACGGCGATGGCCGTCGCATCGGACCCGGGGAGATTGTGGCTCCGGGTGAGCGACTGAGTTGGTCGCTCACCGCCGGGATTGGAGCACAGCACGTAGTGGCCATGTTTGGGGCCACTTTTTTAGTGCCTCTTTTGACCGGCTTCCCGCCGTCGACGACGTTGTTCTTCACGGCGATCGGCACGCTCATTTTCCTCATCACGACCGCTGGGCGGCTTCCGAGCTACCTCGGCTCCTCATTCGCGCTCCTCGCACCGATCGGCGCGGTGACGGGGTTTGTCCCGGGGGAGAGCAACGGGCTTGACCCGGAGCGGATGGCCCTCGCGCAGGGTGGCATCATTTCCGTCGGTCTCACGCTCGCGGTCGTCGGTGTCATCGTGCACTTTGCCGGCGTGCGGTGGATCGATATCGTCATGCCGCCGGTCGTTACGGGAGCGATTGTCGCCCTCATCGGTTTCAACCTCGCGCCCGCGGCGTGGAACTGGGTGAAGCAGGCGCCGGTGACTGCGGTGGTCACGATCGCCGCGATCCTGCTCGTGACCGTGTTGTTTAAGGGGATTGTTGGTCGCTTGTCGATCCTGATTGGTGTGTTCATCGGTTATGTGACCGCTGCCCTGCGCGGCGAGGTGGACTTCGCGGCGATCGGAAAGGCGGATTGGGTCGGTCTGCCGGCCTTCCATGCGCCGGCTTTCGATCCGGTCTACCTCGGCCTGTTCATTCCGGTCGTCCTCGTGCTCGTCGCGGAAAACGTTGGGCACGTGAAATCGGTGGCGGCGATGACGGGGGAGAACCTCGATGACGTGACCGGCCGCGCGTTGATTGCTGACGGCGTCGCGACGGCGCTCGCCGGCTCCAGCGGTGGCTCGGGTACGACGACCTACGCTGAGAACATTGGCGTCATGGCCGCGACCCGTGTCTATTCGACCGCGGCCTATGTGTGTGCGGCACTGTTCGCGCTCGGGTTGTCGATGCTGCCGAAGTTCGGAGAAGCGATCGCGACCATTCCCGCGGGCGTGCTCGGCGGCGCGGCTACGGTGCTCTACGGCATGATCGGCATGCTCGGTGTTCGGATCTGGGTGCAGCGCCAGGTTGATTTCTCCGACCCGGTGAACCTCAACACTGCCGCTGTTGCGCTCATCGTCGCGATTGCGAACTACACCATCAACGTCGGCCAGACGAGCTTCGAGGGCATCGCGCTCGGCTCGGCCTCGGCGATCGTGATCTACCACGTCATGCGTGCGCTGTCGCGGTGGCGGGGTACGTCGTTCGAGCCGGCTTCCCCGGCGTCAGCCCCGGGCGGCGTTGAGATTGGTGGCGAGGAGTTCGGGCGCGGCGTGCGCCAAAACGGTTAGCCTTCGGCGTCCTCGGCGGGAGCTTCGTCTCCCGCCGAGTCGCCCGGCGGCTGGCATCCTTCGGGCATCGCGAAGGGATCTTTGCCGATGGCATCTGCGGGAGACATTTCCGTGTAAGCGTCACCGACAATGACGTCGATGACGGCCTTATCTCGCTGTTCTAATACGACGACGGAGTCCGGGAAGAGCCGTGAGATCGTGTAGCCCTGCGCGATTTGGTCCGCGTTGACACGGATCATTGCGCTGCCCTTGTAGCCGGCGTCGAAGTTACCGGTCGCCCCAGTTTTGACCCCGAGTTCGCCAAGGCTCTTCGCTGTCGAGCCCGCAAGCCCCGCACGCGACGTGCCGTTATAGACATCGGCCGTAATGTCGGTCAGCGCCACCGGCACCGTTCCTTCAGGGGGACAGACCGGGATATAGCTGGGCTTAGTATCGGCTTCTTTTTCCGTGGAAAACTCGCGCGCGAATGGCGAGGGCAACAGGCCACTGAACTGCGCGAGCGCAACAACCAGCGTGATGGCCATAAGCAGGCCAATGCTGCCAAAGATCACCGCCTGGCGTTGCAATAGCCGGCGATGGCGTTCCCGATTCGGGTCCGACGGAGAGGGGGTCACACCGTCACCGTAGTAGAAAACGAACGCCCGCGTCATCGACCTAAGGAACGATCTCTCTCTCACTGGTCGTGGTTGTGTCTGGTCAAGTCCCTTGTAGTGGTGTAACGGCGTTTTCCTCTCGTTTGGGGTTTTAGCTTGCTAGTGCGGGCGTGTCGGTATCGGTCATGGTCGT
>NZ_MQVR01000075.1 GCF_001907295.1 Bowdeniella nasicola | reverse complement strand
AGTGAGTTGTAGAAGATGAACTCGAGGATCACGCGGTGACCGCCCTGCTGTCCAGCACGACCACCCCGCTACACCACTATGAGGGACTCAACTGCAATATCGCAGTGACCTCGGCAGTCAACCTTCAGAGCCTGCGTATGCCCAGAAACCCCTCGACACGTGTCATAGACCACAATATTCTGGGGTCACCATGACGAGAGATGACCTACCGCAAAGCTTCGAGACCGGCGCAGCGCTCGGTGTTTTTGCTGCCTACCGGATACCAAGATTTCCACTCCTGGCGGGTGTGGATCAACGATTCACCCACGGACATCCGTGACGCTTTTGCGATCTCGCCACCGATCTTCTCCCTCACCGGCCCCGGTGGGATCACCACCCGCGAAACCGACGAACTCTTTGTCCAACGGGATGTCGATTCCGATCAAGAACACCAGTCCTGACCCATAGCGAAGGGCCCGGTCCGAAAAACTTTTTCGGACCGGGCCGCTCACTTAGGGTGGCTCGAGCGTTACTCGGCCTTCTTGGCCTCGAGGCGCTCGCGCAGCTTGGTCAGCTGCTCGGCAACCTCGGCCGGAACGTGGTCACCGAACTGGGCGAAGTACGCCTCGGTGTCCTCGGTCTCGGCGAGCCAGGCCTCCGGGTCGACCGCGAACAGCTTGTCCCAGGTCTCCTTGTCGAGGTCGAGACCCTCAAGGTTGAAGTCCTCGAACTTCGGGTAGCGACCGGTCGGGCCGTCGATAGCGTCTACCTCGCCCGCGGCGCGCTTGACAATCCAGTCGAGGACGCGCGAGTTGTCGCCGAAGCCCGGCCACAGCCAGTTGCCGTCCTCGTCCTTGCGGAACCAGTTGACCTGGTAGACCTTCGGGAACTTGTCGCCAAGTTCCTTCTGCATCTCGATCCAGTGGCCCCAGTAGTCGGCCATGTGGTAGCCACAGAACGGCAGCATGGCGAACGGGTCGTGGCGCAGCGAGCCGACGGAGCCTTCCGCGGCAGCGGTCTGCTCGGAGGCGACCGAGGCGCCGATGAACACGCCGTGCGCGTTCTCGTACTGCTCGGCGACCAGCGGCACGTTGGTGGCGCGGCGGCCACCGAACAGGATCGCGTCAACCGGAACGCCCTGCGGGGCTTCCCAGTCCTCGCAAATGATCGGGCACTGCGAGGCCGGGGTGGTGAAGCGCGAGTTCGGGTGTGCGGCGGCGGTCGTGGACTCCGGGGTCCAGTCGTTGCCGTGCCAGTCGATCAGGTGATCGGGGATCTCGCCGTCGATGCCTTCCCACCACACGTCGCCATCGTCGGTCAGCGCGACGTTGGTGAAGATGGTGTTTTCCTTCATCGTGTCCATGGCCATCGGGTTCGTCTTGTATGACGTGCCCGGGGCAACGCCGAAGAAGCCCGCTTCGGGGTTGATGGCGTACAGGCGGCCATCCGGTCCGGGGCGCATCCAGGCGATGTCGTCACCGATGGTTTCGACCTTGTAGCCCGGGATGGTGGGCTGCAGCATGGCGAGGTTGGTCTTGCCGCAGGCCGACGGGAACGCCGCGGTCACGTGGTACTGCTTGCCGGTCTTCTCGTCGGTGAGGCGCAGGATGAGCATGTGCTCGGCCAACCAGCCGTCGCGGCGGGCCATCGTCGAGGCGATGCGCAGCGCGAAGCACTTCTTGCCCAGCAGCGCGTTGCCGCCGTAGCCGGAGCCGAAGGACCAAATCTCGTTGGTCTCCGGGAAGTGGGTGATGTACTTTTCGTCGTTGCACGGCCAGGTGGTGTCTTCCTGACCCGGCTCGAGCGGCGCGCCGACCGAGTGGACGGCCGGGACCCACGGCTGGCCTTCGCCGATGAGCTTGAGAGCATCGGTGCCCATGCGGGTCATGATCCGCATGTTGACGACGACGTAGGGCGAGTCGGTCAGCTCAATGCCGAGCTGAGAGATCGGCCCATCGATGGGGCCCATCGAGAAGGGGATGACGTACATCGGGCGGCCCCGCATGGCACCGTCGAACAGGCCGCGCAGCTTCTCCTTCATTTCCTTCGGATCTGCCCAGTTGTTGGTGGGACCAGCGTCCTCTTCCTTCTCAGAGCAAATGAAGGTGCGGGACTCGACGCGTGCCACATCGGAGGGCAGCGAACGGGCCAAGAAGCTGTTGGGGCGCTTTTCCGGGTTGAGGCGAGTGAACATTCCCGACTCGACCATCTGGCGGGTGAGGCGATCCCACTCTTCGTCGGAGCCATCAACCCAGATGACTTCCTCCGGCTTGGTGAGTTCGGCTACCTGCGCGACCCAGTCGACAAGTTCCTTGGGTGCAATCTCGGGGGCGCCTTCAGCGATCTGAGTGGCGTCTACGGTCATTTTCTCCTCCATCATTGCCTCCGGGGGCGGCTCCTCCGAGGCGGGGTGTTGAGATCTGGTTCTTACCGCTGTCTCTATCTTTCCGCGCTTCGCATCAGCAAAGAGATGACGAAGGGCCCAGATGGGAGACATCGACGGGTTCATTGTTTCAGTAAATCGGACAAACTGCACCGTATTCGTGCCGATTTTTGCGGAAAATCGGGAGTTGTCGGATACCCGAAATTTCGCCCGATTTTCTGCTGATTGGCACAACCGTGCACCTGCCAGCTTCCCTGATGCAAAAGAAATGGCGCGCAAGGATGTTCCTGTGCGCGCCATCGTGCAAGAATCGCACCATGGCTACCACCAGCAAGAGCCCACCAGCCCGGCGCATCCTCGCTTTCCTCTTTCTTCCCCTCATGCTCCTTCTCGCCTCGTGCGAGATGAAGGCGCATACCGAGTTCTTTGAAGACGACACGTCAAAAACGTCGATGGAGATGTCGCTTCCGAAGCAGCAGGCCGAGATGTTCGGCATGGCTAACTGCGATGCGATGAAGAAACAGATCGACAAGCAGAACGGCGGTAAGGCCGCCGAAGAGACGGTTGTGGAAGATAAGTCCGACGACACCAACGTTCGCTGCGTGATCTCCTCCAAGGAAGCCCAGCCGATCTCCGAGATGAACTCCGATGGCCGCACCGTCGAGCACAAGGACGGTAAGTTCATCGTCACCTCGAAGGCCGATACCTCCGCCGATGCCGCCACGGCTGAAGCCATGTTCGGCGCCGCCAACTTCTCCTTCCGCTTCACCTTCCCCGGTAAGGTCGAGTCCGTCGAGGGCGACGTCCCCGAAGACTCCTACACGATCGACGGTAACTCGGTCGAGTTCACCAAAATCTCCGCTATGACCAAGCAATTCACCATCACCGCAGCCGACAAGGCCGGCGGCGCCGGCGGCTCGCTGCTGTGGATCATCCTGGGTGTCCTCGCGGCCCTGCTGATCCTTGGCGCGCTCGCCTTCTTCTTCCTGAAGAACCGCAACAAGTCCGCTGATCCGGCAGAGAGCGCTCCGTACGGAGGCCCCGCTGATGCGCAGGCCTCCCCCTACGGCGCTCCGGCGCCCGCCACCTACGGCGAGGATGCGCTGCGTCCCGCGCACGAGGCCATCGCCCCCGCCGAGGAGCCCGTTGCTCCCGCGGATCCGGAGGCCCCGCTCTCGCAGTACGACCCGAACGTCGATGTGGAGAACAAGCCGCACGAAGGCTCGGACCCGGTACTTGGCTATAAGGAGCTGCGCGCCGACGAGGGCGAGACGCCCCGTTCCTAAGTAGAGATAGCCGAAGGGCGGGACAGCTGGCTGGCTGTCCCGCCCTTTCGTATGCGTGCGGCGCGTTAGCGCTGGGGCACGAGTTCGTGGCGCACGATGGTCGCATCGCGGCTCGGGCCGACGCCGATGCACGAGATGCGGCAGCCGGAGATCTTCTCCAGGTGCTCGACATAGGCCTGCGCGTTGGCGGGCAGTTCGTCGAACGTGCGGCAGTGCGTGATGTCTTCCTTCCAGCCCGGCAGCATCTCGTAGATGGGCTTGGCATGGTGGAAGTCGCTTTGCGAGGCGGGCATCTCTTCGACGCGCACGCCGTCGATCTCGTAGGCGACGCACACCGGGATCTCGTCGTAGGTGGACAGCACGTCGAGCTTGGTCATGACGAAGTCAGTCAGGCCGTTGACGCGGGCCGCATAGCGTGCAATAACGGCGTCGTACCAGCCGGTGCGGCGCGGGCGCCCGGTGGTGACACCGAACTCGCCGCCGGCTTGCCGCAGCGCCTCGCCGACCTCGTCGGTCAGTTCGGTCGGGAACGGGCCTTCGCCGACGCGCGTGGTGTACGCCTTGATGACGCCGACGACGCGGTCGATGCGGGTCGGGCCGACGCCGGAGCCGGTGCAGGCACCGCCGGCCGTGGCCGAGGAGGACGTGACGAACGGGTAGGTGCCGTGGTCGACGTCGAGCATGGTGGCCTGGCCGGCTTCGAACAGGACGGTCTTGCCCTCGTCGAGCGCAGTGTTGAGCTCCAGGGCCGTGTCGATCACCATCGGGCGGACGCGCTCCGCGTAGGACAGGAGTTCTTCGGTGACCTGGTCGACATCGGCGGCGCGACGGTTGTAGACCTTGACCAGCAGCGAGTTCTTGTTGACGAGCGCGGCTTCGACCTTCTGGCGCAAGATGGAGGCGTCGAACAGGTCCTGAATGCGGATGCCGACGCGGTTCATCTTGTCCGCATACGTCGGGCCAATGCCGCGGCCTGTCGTCCCGATCTGGCGCTTGCCAAGGAAGCGCTCGGAGACCTTGTCGATCGTCCGGTTATAGGACGGGATGATGTGCGCCGAGGCGGAGATCTTCAACCGCGAGACATCCATCCCCCGCGAGCGCAGGTCATCGAGTTCTTGGAACAGCACCTCGAGGTCGACGACGACGCCGGGGCCGATCACGGGCGTGACGCCGGGCGACAGGATGCCGGAGGGCAGCAGGTGCAGCGCATACTTTTCACCGTCGACGACGACGGTGTGTCCGGCGTTGTTGCCGCCGTTGAATTTCACGACGTAGTCGACGGCGCTACCGAGCTGGTCGGTCGCTTTCCCTTTTCCTTCGTCGCCCCACTGGGCGCCCACGACGATAACGGCAGGCATGGCCTCTCCCTCCGGAATTCGGCTCTCTGGCCGATCAATGCACGGCCCTAAGGTTACTCGCGTTCACACCTCGATGCGGGCCCACACCACTTTTCCGACGCTGGTCGGTCGCCAACCCCAGTCGCCGAGGCGCGATAGGACGTGCAGTCCGTACCCTCCGATGGCGTCTTGGGGTTCGCGGCCGCGCCGGCGCAGGCGGGGGCGCGGCGGGGTCGGATTGGCGTCTTCGACCTCAATTCGGATGCCCGAGTCGGTCTCCTTGAGGCGCAGGCCAACCGTGCCCCAGCCGTGCATGACCGCGTTGGAGACGAGCTCGGAGACGGCGAGCAGGACGGCCTCGGACTGCGGCAGGCCCCACTGGGCAAGCACGCGCGCCGTGAGGTCGCGCGCGCGCATCGCGGTCCCGGTTTCCGATGGGAGCTGCCAGCGGCGCGCTCGCGCGCCGGGTCCGCGGCTCTTGCCGCCCGGCACGCGCAGCACGACGACGGAGATGTCGTCCTCGGCGTCTTCCGCGAGGTCCATGATCTCCTCGCCGAGGCCCGCCGCGTCGGGCGCGTTGGATTCTCCGAGCGAGCGGCACAGGGCTTCGAGCGCATCTTTCAGCGCAAAACCGCGCCGCTCCACGATCCCGTCGGTGTACAGCACGATGGCCTCGCCGGGATGCAGCCGCACTTCGGTTTCGGTGCGCTCATCGGACGGGTAGCCGAGCATGCCCTCGGATCCGCCGCCGAGCAGTTCGGCGCGGCCGTGGCCGACGAGGACGCCCGGCACGTGCCCGGCGCGTGTGTAGCGCAGCAGCCAGCTGTCGTCGTCCTGCTGTTCAAATACGGCAACAACCAGCGAGGCGGTCCGGTCGAGGCGCAAGCTCGAGATCGCGGCATCGACGTGGTTGACAAGTTCTGCCGGGGACAGCCGCCGGTCGGAGACGGAGTGGATGACGGTGCGGATCTGGTGCATCGCCATCACCGCTTCGACGTCGTTGCCGACGGCGTCCCCGAGGACGAGGGAGACCCGCCCGTCGGACAGCGTTTCGATGTCGTACCAGTCGCCGCCGACGTGCGCGAACGTCGAATAGGGCTGGTAGTAGGTCCACACGTCGAGACCGGAAACCGAATCTTGAGACGGCAGCATCGAGCGCTGGAGCGATTCGGCGAGCACGTGCTCGCGGTGGAAGAGTTCGTAGTTTTCCATCGCCGACGACACGCGACGCACGATGAGGTTGAGCAGGGAACGAATGCTCTGCGTCGGCTGCGTCGCCGGGTCGATATCCTCGCCAGTTTTCATCGCGTGGGACTGCGAGATCAGCAGGCCGCGCGAGCGACCACCCGGCGATGCCGTCGTCACCATGACCGTGACGGGCTTGTTGGGGTCGGTCGCAAACATCTTAAAAACGGCCGCAGACGGCAGCTCGGGGTCGGTGCCGGGCTCGATCGTGAGCACGGTCGTACCGACCGTCTCATCGCCCCAGATTTTTAAGACGGGGTCGGCTAGCCACCGCTCGTTTTTGATCTCGGCTAGGTCGAGGCGGTCCCCGATGAAGCCCGTCGACCGGACGAGCCCCTGGCCGCGGCGCAGCGCCATGAACTCGGCGTCCGCAAGCACATTGCGCTTCAGCAGGTCGGCAATCGCGGCGAGGACGTTTTCGGCCGGAACCTGGGAGAGGAGTTCGGAGACGCGGCCCGCGAGCGACAGGTTGAGGTTCGCCTGGCGCTCGAGCTCCGATTGGAATCCCGCGAGCGCATCGTCGGCGAACACCTGCGCGCCCGGCGTGACGAGGCACGTGAGCAGCCACAGGTGCGGCCACTCGTGGGTGCCAGGCAGCCGGCGAAACGAGATCGTCGTCCACAGGCGGTCTCCGTTGGGTTTCGTAAAGAGGAGCGGGTCGGAGTCGATCGTCGTGGTCTCGGGGTCGAGCAGATCGCGCATGTCGTAGCCGCCGCCGACGCCGCGCAGTGCCTCAACACCGAGGCTTTTCAGGGTTTCGAAGGTCCAGCCGGAGCACTCTTCGAACGCTTCGTTGCACCACAGAAGTCCCCAGCCTTCATATGAGGTATAGAGTGCGGGCGGCGGGTCCTTGAGGCGAACGTCGGGGTCGTTGGGCGATGGTTCCAGACGATATCCGACGATCAGCGAGGGCACCGGGATTGCATTAATCACATGTGACAATTCAATAAATTGAGGAACGCCACGTTCATCGGCCTCCACTTCGCCTCCTTTGCCACGTATCCTGGACGCATTCCTATCCATAACCCCCAACTATGTCACCCCCGATGGATCCGAGGTTAAACCGTGACCGACTCCCTTGATCGGGATCCCACTCGCACCGAGAGCGGCACCGCCGCCGTCATGACCGCTGACGACCGGACGCGACTTATCCTGTCTGGCCCGATCGACCTGTCCATGGTGGGTGAATTCTCCGAAGCCGTCACCGAGTGCTTGGAGCGTGCGCTCCCCCTCGACGTAGACTTTCGCCACGTGACCTTCATGGACTCCTCCGGCGTCGCGACCCTCGCGCGCCTTTTGACGAAGGACTCCCCCGCCCAGCCGGTGCGCATGATTAAGCCGCCGGATATGGTCCAGTTTCTTCTGGACGTCACGGGCCTTTCCGACAAGGTCGAAATCCTTACGACAGATCCGGGCTTTCCCTCCGCGAACTAACGTCGATCGCGGCCGCTGACCTCGGCGGCACGACGAGGTGGCCCGTCACCACCGAATCCGACACCAGATCATGGCCCGTCAGGCCTGCGATCTGTGCTGCGCTATCCCCGTGATTGAGGACGAACACGACGTCGCCGCGCCTGATCGCCTCAACGCCATCGGGCATCTCGAGTCGCTCGCCCGTGATCCGCGCGCGCAGTTCAGCGAGCTGGAAGATAGCCGCCCGTCCGACCGATTCGAGGTCGGTCGCGACATAGGTGCCGCCGCCACCGCTGGCCGCGCGATAGGTGATCGCGGGCAATCCTGATAGATCGCCACCTGCGAAGGTCGCGAGCGCCTCGACACCGTCCGAGATCGCGATCTCTTCCGCCCAGATCCCGCCGGCGAGGGCCGGGCGCGGGTGCGACATCCGATCGAGGACGCGGAACAGGGCGGAGCTGGGTTCGGTTTCGAGGTTCACCTGGTCGAGCGCGGGCGTGATCGCAGAGCTGATGCGATCGACGCGGGGATCAGCGAGCTGATCGCTGTCCTCCGCGACGAGGTGGTGGTCGAGGACCACGATCCCGAGCAGGTCCGAAATAATCGCGGCATACCCGCCCTCGTAGGCTTTTCCGGTCTCGTCGACGACGGCGCTGGGTGCCGTGACGATGATCTGAGCGCCGCCCTCGGCCGCCGCGGTCAGGGCATCGGCGGTCGCTTTCGACATGGCGAACAGCTCGGGCACGATGATGACGCGGTACGCGCTAAGGTCGGAGTCCGGGAAGACGAAGTCGACGGGATAGCCGCGTTCGAACGCGGTGCGATGCCAGGCACTGATGGCGGCAAGGCCGCGATCCGGGCCGGGCCCGATCGCCGCGGCGCGGTGGAAGATCGAGGCCCAGTCGATCAGCAGCGCGACGGTTGTCTTCACGCGCGCGCCGACCGCGGGCCCGAGCCGCTTCAAGGTGTCCCCGAGCTGGCACACCTCGGTGAAGGTGCGAGATGCCCGGCCCGCGTGCGGGACCATCGCCGAATGGAACGTCTCGGCGCCGCGCACCGACTGACGCCACTGGAACTGACAGATCGCGTCGGCGCCGCGCGCGATACGTGCGAGGGACTGCAGTGCAAACACTCCGGGACGTTTGCGCACGTTGCGTTCACGCCACTGCACCGCGGATGTTGTCTGCTCGAGCAGGTAGAACGGCTGGCCGTCTTTCAGCGAGCGCATGAGGTCGGAGACGAGCGCTGTTTCGTGGGCGGCGAAGACGGTGGCCGGGTCGGGGTAGGAGTCATCGGAGATGACATCGATGTGCGGTGCCCAGTCGCGGTAGTTAGCGTGCGGGAACAGGCCCATGAAGTTCGTCGTCACGGGCACGTCGCTGTGCGCGCGGATCGCTTCTTTTTCGGCCAGATAACAGGCGAGCATCTCATCGGAGGAGAAGGCAAGGAAGTCGGCGACCTGCCCGGGATTCTTCAGAGTCGGGGTCGCGCGCGGGACGTCGACCTGCGTGATGTCGGTATAGCGCTGGGACCAAAAATCGGTTCCCCACGCCTCGTTGAGCGATTCGAGATCGCCATATTTGTTGAGCAGCCAGCCACGGAAGGCTTCGGCGGATGTTTCGCAGTAGCAGTGCACGCTGTGGCAGCCGTACTCGTTCGAGATATGCCACAGCTTCAGGGCCGGATGCGTGCCGTAGCGCTCGGCGAGCTTGCCAGCGAGGCGGGCGGCGTAGCGGCGGAAGACGGGCGAGGACGGGCAAAAGTCTTGGCGCGATCCGTGCGCGAGCCGCACGCCATCTTCGGTGACGGGCAGGATCTCCGGATGCGCCGTCGTCAGCCACGCGGGCGGGGAGGCGGTTGCGGTGGCGAGGTCGATTCCGATGCCGGCGGCCGCGAGGTTCTCGATCACCTCATCGAGCCACCCGAAGTCGAATTCCCCGTCGGCGATTTCGAGGCGGGCCCACGAGAAAACTCCGACGGATGCGAGGGAAAGCCCGGCCTCCTTCATGAGCTCGACGTCCCGTTCGCGCACCTGCGCGTTCCACTGTTCGGGGTTGTAATCGGCGCCGTAGATGATTCCTGCCATGCGTTCAGTCTAGGCGGGGTCGGGCAGACAAAAAGCGGGCCCGCGCCGGTCGGTGCGGGCCCGCTTGTAAGCGATGTGGTTACATCTTGGTGCCGGCGGAGCCGAGGCGCTCACAGGCCTCAACCACGCGGGCGGCCATGCCGGCCTCAGCAGCCTTACCCCACGCGCGCGGGTCGTACTGCTTCTTGTTGCCGACCTCGCCGTCGACCTTCAGGACGCCTTCGTAGTTCTTCAGCATCCAGTCAACGACCGGGCGGGTGAACGCGTACTGGGTGTCGGTGTCGACGTTCATCTTGATGACGCCGTTGCGCACCGCGGTCGCGATCTCTTCGGCGCTGGAGCCGGAGCCGCCGTGCATGACGAGATCGAACGGCATGTCCTTGCCGACCTTCTCGCCAACTTCCTTCTGGATGTCGCCGAGGATCTCCGGGCGGAGCTTGACGTGGCCGGGCTTGTACACGCCGTGGACGTTACCGAACGTCAGGGCGGTGATGTAGCGGCCGTTCTCGCCAAGGCCGAGGGCCTCAACGGTCTTCAGGCCGTCTTCAGCGGTGGTGTACAGCTTTTCGTTGATCTCGCCAACGACGCCGTCTTCTTCGCCACCAACGACGCCGATCTCGACCTCGAGGATGGTGTTGGAGGCCTTGGTGAGCGCGAGCATTTCCTTCGCGATCTCAAGGTTTTCTTCCAGCGGCACAGCGGAGCCGTCCCACATGTGGGACTGGAAGAACGGGTCGCGGCCGGCCTTGACCTCTTCGGCGCTCAGTTCCATCAGCGGACGGATCCAGGAGTCGATGTTCTGCTTGGCGCAGTGGTCGGTGTGCAGCGCGACGGTGACGTTGTAGTTCTTGGCGACCTCGCGGGCGTAAGCCGCGAAAGCGAGCGAACCGGCGACGCGGTCCTTCTTGGTCGAGCCCGACCAGTATTCGGCACCGCCGACGGAAACCTGGAGGATGCCGTCCGACTCAGCCTCTTCAAAGCCCTGCAGGGCCGCGGTGAGGGTCTGGGACGAGGTCACGTTGATCGCCGGGTAGGCGAACTTGCCCGCCTTCGCGCGGTCAAGCATCTCGTTGTATACCTCGGGAGTTGCGATGGGCACAATGGCCTCCTTTTGACGCGAGTAGTTCCGCTCACCATTGTTCCACGAGATGGCCGCAAGTCGAATAGGACCATAAGCCCGCAATAGACGGGAGATAGATTATTTTGTCGAAATATCGACGGAATAATTCGTTCTCTCTACGCTAGAGACATGAACAGGACTGGAGAGGGCTCCCCCACCCGCAAGCTCCATGAGTCCCGGGTGCTCGAGCTGCTTCGCACGTCCGGGGCCATGACCCGCGGCGAGCTCGCTGACGCCACCGGCATCACCCGTTCCACCATCTCCGAGATCGTCACCGACATGCTCGATCGCGGGGCCGTGGTCGTTGCCGGGACCGATCGCGACCGACCGGGACGCGGCCGCCGGGCCGAACACATCTTGCTTGACCCCTCCGCAGGACAGTACCTCGGGATCGACATTCGCCACGATCGCGCCGACATCGTCGTGACGAATGCGTCGTATTCGATCATCGCGAGCGACCAGTGCCACTACCCCACCGGCACCCCGTGGGCCGACCGCATCGAGTTCATTACGGCGGCCATCAACTATCTGGCCGTCACTCACCACATCACGATCGACGTCCTGCAGGCCGTCGGCGTCGGGATCCCCGGCCCGTTCCTCGCCAGCGATCCGACACAGCACGAAGGGATCGGGCCGCTCGTCAACGAGACGCTCTCCCGGCAGTTGCACGCCCCGGTCGTCGTCGAAAATAACGTCCGCCTCGCGGCCCTGGCCGAAGCCTCGTGGGATCGCCCTTCTCCCGTTCCCTCGCTGATGTACGTGCGCTTTGGAGCCGGGGTCGGAGGCGGAATCGTCATTGATGGGACCGTCCTCAACGGTTTCCACGGCAGCGGCTCCGAGATCGGGCACATCAATGTCGGGGTACCGACGCTGCGCTGCCGGTGTGGCGATACCGGCTGCCTCGAGATGGTGGCCGCCAACCCCGCGCTGCTGCGCACCGCCAACGAGGCCGGCGCCGACGTGACAACGATTGCCGACCTCGCCGAGCTCGCCGATGAGGAACCCGTGCGCTCCATCCTCGAGCGAATGTGCGACGCGATCGCCCAGGTCCTGACCGCCGCGATTCGCGTGATCGATCCGAGCGACATCGTCATCGCGGGCGAGATCTTCACGCGCCGCCCCGAACTGATCGAGGCAATTGAAGACCGCATCTCCGCCAGCGCACTCACCCGCCGCGCGGGCGCCCTCACGTGCCAACTCGCCCGGCTCGGCACCGACGCCGGCGCGCTCGGAGGGATTTGCGCCGTCGCGGACCTCCCCCACCTCCCATTCTCCAGCCGAGGTACGCGCGCCGGCGCCTACCTCGTGACCGCTTAATCCTCGAAGGAAGAACCATGGCCGCCACCGCCAACTCCGTGAAGAACTCCCTCATCATCGTCACGGATCAACATCGCACCGACACCATCGGGGCACTCGGGGGCCCCACCCACACCCCGGTGCTCGAGGATTTCGCCTCTGAGGGCTTCGCGTTCCGGAAGGCGTTCACGCCGACGGCGATCTGCCCCGTTACATTTATTGGTAGGTCCTCACCAGAGGATCTGGTCGCTGGCCCTGGTATGGCTGTCTTGCCCTGTCATCGATGATCCGGGGGGTGTTG
>NZ_MQVR01000074.1 GCF_001907295.1 Bowdeniella nasicola | reverse complement strand
CACGACCATGACCGATACCGACACGCCCGCACTAGCAAGCTAAAACCCCAAACGAGAGGAAAACGCCGTTACACCACTACAAGGGACTTGACCTGTGGTGGGGGACGGTTCGCCAGATCACCGGCTGTGAATCGGTGGTGTGGGTGAGGATGACGGTGAGGTGGGTGATCGCCAGCAACACTACGGGCGGAACCGCGGCGATCGCTGCCGCCAGCAGGGCCGGGACGTCGGCGTCGGCGGCGACGATGGCGTGCAGGGCGTTCGCGGTGACCGAGACGACGGCACCGCCGATCAACAGAGCCCAGGGGTACCAAGCGGCCTTCTGGCCCGCGAGTGCGACGACGGCGACGGTGGCGACCACGATGATGCCGTCGACGATCAAGGGCCACGCCCACGCCTGACCTGCCCCGATGCCCGAACGGGCCGCGAGATCAGCCAGAGAGGTGAAGGACAGCCAGAACGCCCCGATCGCGATAAACACCGTCCCCGCGACCGCCGTCCACACCGCCCACCGCCGCGCACTCACGCCAGCCCCCACCCCGCGCCCACCGGCACCCGCACCGGCGATGCTGCCGCTGGTTCGGTGGGCCTGGGTGCTGTGGACGTGGTGGGGTGGGTGGTGCGGTAGGCCGACCGCACGGTGGCGGCGATCTCCCGCGGACCCAACCCCGCCTCGGAGGCAGCCGCACCGAGTGCTTCCACTGCGGTGGCGGGTGCGATGTCGTGTTCCGCGGCCCGGCAGGCCGCCCAGAACAACCCCCGATTCCGCTCGCCCTCACCCAAACCAGCCACCCACGCCGCCAGCCGCGACACCACCACCCCAGCCTCGCTCGGAGCCATGCCCCGGTGAGTCGTGCGCGGTCGCGGAGAGGGGCGGGGGTCGAGGAACTCCCGGAGCGCGTCACTGTCGATCCCGGACGCCGCCCCTTGCCGGACCGTCGCCAACCGATACGACCCGGCAGCGGTGTGTGAGGGTGGGATGACGATGTAGCCGCCATCCCCGCGGAAATCCACACCTGCCCGGGCAGCCTGCCACGACCGCTGCACCACATCCGGCGTGGCCGGGTAGTAGCCATGCCGGCCACCCGAGGGGGAGACCACCGTGAACACCGGCACACCTGCCCGCCCCGCATCGAGGGCGCGGCGCATGCTCTCCCGGCCATCCACGTGCTCGCGGACATCAACATCCACGACCACGACACCGGAGACCGCCCCGGTCGGCAGTCCCAGGTTCGCCTCCGGCCATCGCGTCCACCAGTGCTCGATCTGGGCGAGGTCGGTGGTGGCGTCGTGGAACCCGCGCGGCGTCAACGGTCGCTTTTGCCCAGGCACGCACGGAAACACCGGCACACCCGCCGATGCAAGATCACTCGCCACCCGCCCCAGCGACCGATCCGAGCCAGGAGCGAGAAGGCTGGCGAGGTGGTAGAGGTTCGGGCTCATCGTGCCACCGCCTCCCGCCCCGACACCACCCGCCCCGCCGACTCCGACACCGCCGGTGCAGCAGGCCCCTGCCGCGTCGCGGGTTCGCGAGTGGGGATGTCGCGTTCCAAACCGGGCGGGGTGCCGTTGCCGACCTGGGTGGTGTCGAGCTGCTCCAGAATCCCCAGCGCGGTTTTGCGGACCCGTTCCCCGGTGGTCTTGACCACCTCGACCGGGTCCTGGCCCTCCACCCGGGCCGCCCACGTCGACACGTACGGGACGGTGTAGCCGGAGGTGTCCATGCCATGCGCGGCACCCACCATCAACGCGACCGATTCGGCCTCCACCTCACCAATCCCGCGATGCTGCCGCGCCTCACTGGCGTCCGGGCCATGCAACAGGACGTGGCCGAGTTCGTGAGCCAGGGTCTTCACCTGCGCTGCCGGGTCCATATCCTCACGCACCGACACCACCCGGTTCGTGTAGTCGGTCAGCCCATTCGCCCCGAAAATCTCCGACGCATCCGCAACCAGTCGCAACTCGAACCCGGCCGTGTCGACTTGTGTAGCGAGGCCCTCCCACAACCCGGCAGGAGCCTGCCCCTCCAACAACCGCGGAGCCGGCGGCTCAGGAATCGGCTCACCGGTGGTCTGGGAGGCGTCCCAGACGTAGGCGGGGCGGACGCCGACCATCTTCGTGCGCACCGTCTCACCCGCACGCGGCTTCTCACCCTTACCCAGCCGCCGCCACGACTCAGCATCCTGCGGGGTCGCTGAGGCGAACCGTCCCGTCACCGGCGCCAGAATCTGATACCCCGGCTGCCCCTTCGACACCTGACGGCCCAACTGCTGCCACTGCCTATAGCCCGCCACATGCGACGGCACCGGGTCCGGCACCAGACCCAGCCCGTAAGCCTCCCGATGCTGGGTCAAGATCAGAATCGTGTTCGCGAACGACCGCGCCCTAAACCGGGCCGCGAACGCCAACGCCCGGGCCCAATCCTCACCCGAGACCAGCTGCTCGACCGCACCAGTCAGCCGCTCATGCAGCGCATCAAGCTTCGCCTCCCGCGCCGCCCGAGCATCCTTGCCCGAGGTTGCCATGCCGGTCTCCTTCCGCGAACCTGCCCACCGGGTCGAAGAACCGACCCGGTGACCATCAGGTACGCCGGAACCACCAGCACTAGAAGACGGACAACAAGGAACCCCTACACTGACCGCCAGGAACCCAACGAACCCGACGTGTCATACCCGGCCTAGCAGGTGCGCTGAGATCAGGCCATGCGTTGCTTCCGAAGATGAGCAGAATCGTTACAAGGAAGCGGCGTTTGGAATCATCAACACTGAAGCGATCTCGACTTCTTGGCCACAGCGCGGGCACTTGGCGTACCCGTCAGTGAGGGGTGTGACGGGCCGAGCGCGTTGCTGAGACTGGTCACGGTACTCAGTAGGAAGGAGGCCAGTGATGCGTCGAAATTGTCGCGCAGCATTGCCTCGGCTGCGCCATCCCACTTCGTGCATCAGTTCACCGACAGGACGTCGGCTGCGCGCGAGCAGTGTCGCGAGCTGGACGCAGCGAACCCGCGTCAGGTACTTCATCGGGCTGATCCCGTACCGTCGCGCGAAAACTCTACCCAACTGAGACGGCGAAATGTGCACCTCTCTTGCCAGTGACTCCAGAGTCCATTGCACTTCCGGCCGGTCGTTGAGTAGTGATGCAGCAATCTCAGCAGGGTCAGGCTCCGCCACTTGACGTAGAGACCCCATGCGGTTGCGACTCATGGGAGCCTCCGAAGACCCATCCGCGTGGAGGTCGAGTGCTTAGCGCGACAGGGCTCGATCACTGCGCAAGAGGAGGGCGATGCCCATGAACCCGACAAGGCATGCAGCCGCTGCGAGCGCCAGCGAAACCTGGTACCCCTCAGTCCCACAGGAGGGTTCACGGGCCATGAACGCCGCGTAGACGCGGCCTAGCAACGCGGCTCATGGTCCTGCGAGGTGCAGGCCGCGTAACCGACTGAGCGCTGCGTGTAGTTCGTGTTGTCGTGGTCTTGTCAGGTGTCCCGGGTGTCCGTTGAATGGCGACACCCAATCGAGGCTCTCTGCATCAACCCGTTCCTGTACTGCTAGCACCAGCTCTTCGATGGAGTTCTGACCGTCGGCGAGGCCTGCGATACGGTCGAGTGCCCATGCAATGGCTTGAGTCTGTGCTGGATCGACGAGCTGGGCCATAGCGCTGAGGTCGATCGTCTCGCCTGCAAATTGGATTGTCGCGCCTCTCACTTTCGCCGGCCTCTGATTTCTCGATCGCGTAAGAGAGCTCGGATCTGGGACTCGAGCAGTCCGTTCGTAGGTGAACGCCCGGGAGCCATCATTCGGTTCAGCGTCTTGGTGGTCTGAGATGAGCTTGCGAGCTTCCTTCGTGACGTTGCGCGCGATGTAGTGGTCGAGTGCGATAACCTGATCTGCGACATCGAAAAACGCTCCAGACCCTCCCGCCACAAGGATCGTTGACACGCCTAGTTCGGTAAATAGCGGTCGGACACGGGCGACGAAGGGCGTGATGGGCTCCCGGCTGGCTGGGATTAGAGCGCGCATGCGTTCGTCTCGGATCATGAAGTTTGTCGCTGATGTGTCCTCATCGATCAGCAACGCAGACGCACCGGCATCGATGGCCTCGACCAGGTTTGTGGCTTGGGAGGTCGAACCGCTGGCGTTAGACGTGCTGAACGACCGCGTATCGATGCCAGAGGGCAGGTTCGTGATGAAGGGCGAGATGTCGACGCCGGTGACGGCTCGGCCGTCCTCGGCTCTGATGCTGACTGCATCGGCACGGGTGATGACCCACTCCCGGCCGTCGCCGGCGATGTGCGGATAGACCCCGCGTTCGATGGCATGGAGAAGAGTCGATTTGCCGTGGTAGCCACCACCGACAATGACAGTGACGCCTTCGGGCACACCCATCCCTGTCACGGTCTGTCCACTGGGCAGTTGAAACTCGACCTGCATGCTATCGGGGCTGGTGAACGGTATAGCATCCGTACCGGACAACGGGAGATCTGAGTCTCCAGAACGACGAGGCAAGATCGCGCCGTCGCCGACGAAGGCCACAAGATTCTGGCCAGCAAGTTGGGAACGCAGCCATTCCTGATCGCGGTGGAGGATCACATGCTCTCGCAGCACGCGCTCGTTGAGATTCGCGCACACGAGTGAAGCATTGGCGATCCTCGGCAAGAGGGAGCCCAGGAGTTTGGAGGCCTCGCGGCCACGGACTCTGCGCCCGGATGCAGGGAGGCCAACATCGATACGCGCCTCGATGCGGTCAGGGGCGATGACGACGCTGGTGCGTTCAAGGACTTCCTGGCCAGGGTGGCCGATGCTGACTAGCCCGCTGTTGCCTGTACCGGAGGGTTCTGGCAACAAGCGGTGGGCGACGTCCAAGAACTGACGGGTGAGGAAGTCAGCGACCGCGCGTCGTCCTATCGCATCGTTGGTCAGATCGGCAGGCAGTCCAGCAGTTTGGGGGCCCAGGATAATCCGCATTCGTGACGGTGGGGCGTAGGGGTCGACCTGGACCTGGTCGATGGCCAGGCGAAAGGTGCCGAACTGGTAGGTGCCGGCGAGTTGTTTGTACGAGGCGTACCCTCGCCCATCGATCTGGGCGAGGGTACGCTCGAGGGCCGTACGATCACGCATGGCTGTCCTCGTAGGCGGTGACGTTCTGGCGCCCGGGCAGCTTGGTGAGGGCTATGCCGCCGAGCACAGCGAGCACGACGGCGGCAATCACCATGGCCGTGGTGAAACCGGTTTGCTGGACACCGAATCCGGTCAGCAGCGGTCCGATCGCCAGGCCTGCCGCGTATGCGAGGTTGTAGAGCGCGAACGATCCGCCGAGCGTGGGCGGGTTCGACCGAAATCCTTGCTCGCTGATGAGCGTGGTGGCGGGGGCGAGCAACATTGCCGACGACAGGCCCAGGAGGCCCATTCCGATCGCGATCTGCCAGATGCTGGTTGACCAGCCGAGAACGAGCAGTGCGGCCACCACGGCGACGATGCCGATGCCGATAAGCACCCGAGGCGGTGCCGAGGCGACGAACCTGCCCACGATCGGGTTGGCAATGATGCTCACGAGCGCGGCGACACCGAACAGGACGCCGATGATGGTGCTCGTCGCCTGTGCTCCCAGGTGCCCGGGAAGCACGGGTTGCACTGCAGCGAGGACCGCCGCGCCGATCGTGATCGCAGCCACGATGGCCGCCGAGCCCGATACACGAAGCACGGTGAAGGGCCCTGCTGTGTCGTCGGTCTGCCGAGGCGATCCCGGAATCAGTGCCACCAGCAGGACGAGATTGACGATGGCGACGAATGTGGCTAGCAGGAACGGCGAAGCGGGTCCGAACGCGTCGACGAGGAAGCCAGACAGTGGCGGGCCGACGAGCACCCCCAGAGTCACGGTGGACATGGCGATGCCCATCATCTGGCCTCGCTTGTCGAACCCTGTCGTTGCGGCGATAAGCGACAGTGCCGCGACCCATGCGACGCCGCCGGCGATTCCCTGGACGAAGCGAGCGACCAGGAGGAGCCAGTACGGCCCTCCTGTGGCGAACAGGAGGGTCGCGATCGCCAAGACGATCAGCCCGATCACGAGTGGACCCTTTGGACCGCGGCGGTCGACGAGGTGTCCGGCGAAGAGCGTGGCAATGACCATTGCCACGGCGTAGGACGCGAAGAGGATGCCGGTTGCGGCTGCTCCTTGCTCGACAACCGCAGGCAGTAGCGGCAGCACGGGGATGGCGAGTCCTTGGAGCAGCATGTCGGTGAAGAGAATGCCGCCGGCCACGGTGGTGGCGCGCGCCGGAGTCGCACCGGATACGCGAGAGGTGACGTTGGTGGTCATAGCGAAGTGTGTGTCCTTAGGAGTCGAGTAACCCCCTCACCAGCGCTGTGAGTGCGGTGTCGAGTTCGTCGGGTTGCGGTATGTCTTGTGGGCGAGTCACCGCAGTCACGGTGAACCCTTGGAGGAGCACGAGTACGAGGCTGGCGATCTCTCTCCTCCCTGGGCGAGCAGTGTCGCGCTCGGGCATGGATATGAGACCTTCGATGCGCTCGTGCCATTCGTCGAGGGCGCTGTTGCGTTCGGAATGCTCAAGAGCTTGTGGCGCAACGAGAACAGTCGTTGATGCCAGGGCGCGAAATCTCTCATCGCGGGTGAGCAAGCGAGTGAAGTCAGCTAGTAGAGCCTTCAGCGCTTCGTGAGCCGACGTGCCTACTGAGTCGTTGTTCTGGGAGAACAAGCGCTGCCCGTAGTCGGACCAGCCCCATTCGAGCGCCTCGATGAGCAGGGTTTGCTTGTCGCGGAAATGGTGGTTCAGCGCGCCTCGTGTGACGCCTGCGCACTCTGCGACGTGCTCGAATGTTGCCCCCCGCCACCCCTTCTCCTCGAAGGCCCTTAGTGCTGCGTCTAGCAGCGCGACGCGGGTCTTGGCCGCGTCCTCGGCAGTACGTCTCATACATACAAGTTAGCACGTATCCAAGTAGGGGGTCAATGGCGCCGTACCCTGTGGGTCGAGGACTCTTCGGTTGCAGGTTCTTGTCGGTGTTCATGTGTTCTGCCTCGGCTCGGGGCTCGGAGTCACGACCGCGCTGGTAAGGCGTGCTGCCATCGTGGGCGCATGCTCGGGGTTGGGGATGTCGGCCGGTCTCCAGATGGCGGCGGCGGTCAGACCCAGGATGAGTGTGATGATGAGCCGAGATGCCAGTTCTGCTGGTATCGGTCCCGGTGGCTGGGCTTCGGCCAGTGCAGCAGTGATCGCGTTGCGCCAGTGATCGATGGCGTGGCTCTGTGCGGCACTGGGGCCCAGTGCCGCCGGAGCGATGAGGACAGTGTTTGCAGCGAGTGCTTTGAAGCGTTCGTCTTCATCCAGGAGGGTGATGTATTCGGCGATGAAGTCGCGGAGCCGTTGTGTCGCGGAGCTGGTCCGTTCGAGGTGGGCGAGGAGTCTTTCGCTGTAGGCGAGCCAACCGAATACGAGGGCGTCTTGCAGCAAGTCGGTCTTGCTTTTGAAGTGGTGGTGGACCGCGCCCCGAGTCAATCCCGCAGTGGAGGCGACCTGCTCGTACGTCGCCTCCTGCCCATCCGTCCCTAGCGAACGCGTCCAGTGCCGCGAGCATGATTCGTTCGCGGGTTGCCTGGGTCTTTTCTTCGGTATGTCGTACCCTCTTCTCCCAATGCTCGTCGATGCCAGGGCGTCTGGCTAGATTTGCAAGAACTCGCGGACCTGGGCCCAGATCGCGGTCTGGGCCAGGCCGTTGATGCGGGCCGACGTGTCGACATCATTGGCAGGTACCCCAGCGGCGAACATCGCGTGACCGCGACCCGGCACGATGTGGTGTTCGACTTGTGCACCTGCTCCGGACTGCTGCATCGCCTGGACGATCTCGGCACCCATGCGTGACGCCGGCCAAAGTGTGTCGCTCTCCTGTGAAATCAAGAGAGTGCGCGCTTTGATGAGCTCAACAGGCAGTCGTGCAGGTGTGTCGGATGGAGCTTCCTCGACGGCTTTGTCGTGGAACTTCTGTAGCAGTGTTTTGTCCAGCGTCTCGTAGAATTCTTCGTCGGCGTCGAAGTGCAGGAACGGTAGCGGCTCTCCGTGGAAGCTCCAAGACGAGCGTGCCGGCGGCGTCCCGTTTTCGCGCACAGATTCCCAAGCGTAGAGGGTGGGTGACAGTGCGATGAGTTCGTCGACGCTCGGATCATGGCTTGCCCACGCGAGCGCGAACTCGGCACCTTTGGACATGCCGATCACACTGGTCCAGTTCGGGTCAATCCCTGGCTTAGCATGCAGGCGTCGAACGGCTTCTTGTGCGTACTCAAGTGGGATGCGGTCGATGCCTGTTGGTAGTCCGTACTCTGCTCGCCAGTCGAAGTAGGGCAATGCCAGCGCCGGTCGTCCATGTGAGGCGATGAGTGCTGCAATCTGGTTGCACCAGTCGAATCCTCCCCATGCGCCTGGAATGACGACGACAGCTCGGTTGTCGTGTCCTTGGGTGGGTTGGTAGAGGTTCGCCGTGGTCGTTCTGGTGCGCCATTCATGGCGGATCACGTCTCTGCCGGTGAAAGCTCGTACGAACTCGGTCGCTGCGAGGAGGTCTCCGGTTGCGGGATCGCGTACGTCGATCAGGATGGTGAGGGGGTGCAGCGTGAACGAGATCTGGTTTGTCCATCGAGCAGGTTCCTCGGGCGTGAGCTGATGGACGAGCCCGTGAGGGTCGTAGCCGAGGCCATCGTCGACCTGGGAGGCCTGGGTGAGGTCGAGGCGGCCTGAGGCATCAGCGTGCACGTCGAGCGTGCGGGACCATCGCCGTTGCTCGTGATCGATTGTCGAGACCTCCACGGACAGGGTCTGGTGTGGCGAGGCTTCGTGGAGGACCGCGGTGATGGGCTCGTCGACAAGGCCGTGAGGAACGTGTGGGGCGAAGTGCACCATGACAGTGATTTCCTTTAGCTTCTAGATGCGTTTCAGGACGAGGTAGGAGGCGGCAGTTGCCGTCACGACGGCGGCTAGGCTGCCGGTGATGGTGAATACGAGCCCGTGCAGCAGACCCATGAGGGTGCCTTGAAGTACGGCGAACAGCCAGTGAAACCGCGGTACCCACGGGGAGACGGCGAGGGCAATGCCGATGGCGACGCTGACCCCGATACCCAGCAGTTGGTGGGTGGGAGTCAGGGCAGTCTGGATTGCGCGCAGGAGAAGTTCTTGCCCGGTGATGAGTACGAGGGCAAGGATCGTGCCGAGTTCACCCCGCCGCAGGCGGTGCTGAGCCACAGCGAGTGGGAGTGCAGCCCCCTGGTAGGCGGCCCAGATCCATCCGGCAGTCTTTCTGGGGAGCTGCCCGTCTTGGTAACGAGGTGAGGCGGAGATCCTGCGACCTATCCACAGATATCCGTTGAGGAGGACTGTCGCCTCTGTGAGTCCCAGGCAGAGGCCGTTGAGGACAGCCTCGGGGGTGGAGATCGTCGAGCGCGGCCACCCTGCTGCAGCCAACAGGATGAGCGCTCCGGTCAAGCCCAGGCCCGCTGCTGCGTATGTGCGCCCTGCTTCTCGGAGGAGCCGGGGACCGGAAACGTCTTGCTCGCTCATCCGGCCCTCTGTTGTGCTTGAACTGCCCGCATCCAGTGCCGGGTTTGTGCCCACGAGAAGGCGTTGAGCGCCAGATGGCCAACGACAGCAGAGAGCAGCGAGCCCGCGAGCAGAGTGGTCCCGGCCAGGACCGAGGCGTAGGCGGTCTTGAGAACGATCTGGTGAGCACCGTAGGCGTCGTGCGATAGCCCGAAGAGCATCGCGGACACTGCCAAGAGTCCGATGGACGCCGCCGGTGTTTCGACGCTGAGTGCCACGAAGCCGACGATTCCGCGATACAGGATTTCCTCGACGATCGCGACGAGGCAGAGCTCCGGCAACGCCCAGGGTCGGGCGATGGCGATCTTCTGGGGAGTGGCCCAGTGGCGGTAGATGCGGGCGATTCCGTCGGCATCGGCGACAGACGGATCGGTGTGCAGTCGGGCGTCGATGTCCGTCGCTTCCGTCGCTCGTTGAGTCTTCGGGCGGACGTATCGGGCGAGAGACCATTCTGTCAGGACGAAGAGCGCCCCGAGACCCAGGCCGATGAGCACGTGGATGCCCACCTGTGTGATCTTGTCAGGCGCCGGGCTGATCGTGGCTCCGGTGACGATGGCTCCGACGGCGATGGGCGTCATCGTGACAATGAAGATGACGCCGGGCCGTACCCGCAGGCCCCGGCTGACACACCACGCGAGGATGTGCGCGCTCAGTGGTCGTCCTGCCAGAGCAAGGGCTGTCAGAGCAATCACATCTGCCCACCGGCCTATGCGTAGGGGTGCGGAAGCATGGCATCAGCGACCGCGCCATATGCCTGGAAACGCGGGTGGTTCAGTGGCGGGGCGCTCGGCAGGCACAGGCTCATCGTGTCTGGTGACCAGACCCGGGGTACGTAGAAGCCGAGCCTGCGCGCTTCTGGCGTCGTGCAGTCGGCGAACACAAGCTCTGCGCCAAGGCGCTTGTAGCCGGCGATGACCGCGTCGATCTCAGAGCGCACGTCCGATGCTCCATCAGCAGGCAGATCGCTGGCGTCGACAAACTGGTCTTTGGGGAACTTTCGATCGAGGACCGCGGCGCCGTCTGGTCGCGCGTAGTGGGCGACATTGGCGTCGAGGTCGAACATCTGCGTCGTGTCAGTGGTGCGCGCGCCCACGGCACCGTCGACAAGCTCGGGAGATATCCGCAGCATTTTCGACAGCTGGACTCCCGCTGCTGACTCGAGAAACGCCTTGTAGAGGGAGTCTTCGAGACTTGAGGCGATGCCGAGCCCGAGGTTGTGCCCCCGTCCCGACCCAGGGCGGCCGCGCATCACGCACGCAGTGACGTGAACGTTGAAGCCGGGCAGTTCGAGATAATGGAAGGTGGGCGTGACCTGCGAGCCAGCGAGGTGCCGGTCAAGCAGGGCCTTGAGCGCCGTGGTGCGACGACCGAAACGCACTTGTGGAGCAATACGGTCGGTGTACCAGTGACCCATCGCGGCATCGCCGTGGATCAACTCGTAGAGCGCCGACCGGACGGCGAGTTCGGGTGAGGTGTGGGCTGCGCTCCCGGTCGTGACAGCCGAGTTCAGCCACGGCTCGCCCTCCCGTTTGCGGAGCTGGTATCCAATGTAGAGCAACTGCGCTGGCGCCCACCTTGTCTCGCCGGTGATGAGCGAACGAGTGGGGGTCCACGTGATCGGGGAATCCGATTCGAGCGGCGAGTATGCGAACGTGTCCTGTGCATACTGTTCGTCGCGGAACGGGCGCGCAAAAGGGCCGACAAGGGCGGACCTGCCTGCCTCGGTCATCGAGGCCTGCGTCTCGAAGACGCTTTCATAGTCGGCTGTGAGGGGTCTGACGACCTGGGCGTAGCGTTCGACGGTCTCGCCAACACTGCGGATCAGGGCTTCCTCGGTGTAGATGCCGCATCCACCGATGTGATAGGTCAGACCGCTCTTGCGTCCAAGGAGGTGTTCAACGCCGGTTAGCTGTGCGCCGGAGACAATGATGCGTGGTTCGTCGCGACCGCGCATCATGAAGCCCAGGGTGCGGCTGAGCCCGGTCAGCGGGCTGATGATCCGTCGGGCCAGCCGGTCGAAGTCGGGATTGAGGCGAGGGTGATGGTCCGTTGAGGACAGGCGCATGCTCGGTGAGGGTGTCATTCTGCGATCTCCTCCAGCGTCCGTGTCCCGAAGTACAGCTCGAAGTCATCGCGTTCTGCCACCGGCATGCCGACGGTGCTGTCGGGCAGGGGCAGGATCTCGTGAACAGCGAACTCGGAGGTCGGGGCGAAGAATGAGTAGGCGTGTGACAGGGTTCCTGCTGTGCCTGTGGTCACCCACGACACGGCTTCCGGCAGGAGGTGGGCGGCGAGGAGCTGGGCGAGCACCGGCTGCACTTCGAACGCCTTGTCCTGGTTGACGCGGCCTTGCGCGAGGGCCTTCTTATAGGACTGGTACGAGGCGCTTTCACGCAGGTTCATCAGCATGCGCGTCTCATAGGCATCCCAGGAAGGGGTGCGCTTCGACACGGTAGTCGGGCCCACGAGAACGAACGGGCCGTCGACCACACCGTAGAGCCACGGCACCCCGAGATGGTCCATGACACGGTCCACGATTCGGGTCTTCACCGGATCGGCCACTGCCTCGGCATAGATGACAAAGCTCCCGCGCAACTCCTCGAACCGTTGTATTTGGCGATAGAACTCCAGACCGTCCTCCAGCCACGCTGAGTCAGCGTGAGTCAGTGATGCCAGGGGATGGTCCTCATCGGCGAGTGCGATCTCCAGGTCGGGCACTGTCTGTGCCAAGCCCGTCTGCAGAGGGCCGGTAACCTCGGCCGGGCCCACGATGACCACGGGTTCGAGACATTCACGAAGAGAGGAACGTCGACCTTGGACCAGGTCGACGTACTGGTCGAGATAGTTGTCGGCCTCAGCGGAGACGATCTCCTTCTCTTCGAGATATTCTACTACCGCTCGGATGTCTTCGTTTGTTTGTCCCGTGCTCTTTGCGAAGTTGAGTCCCTCATAGTGGTGTAGCGGGGTGGTCGTGCTGGACAGCAGGGCGGTCACCGCGTGATCCTCGAGTTCATCTTCT
>NZ_MQVR01000073.1 GCF_001907295.1 Bowdeniella nasicola | reverse complement strand
CGGCAGGCCAACACAGCACGCTCAGACTCGACACACTGCCCAGTCACCTCCAACCCGAGCCCGTCGAGCAGGCAGAAACTAGTCAAATCAGGGCAACTGAAGGTAACGTCAAGCACGTCGAGGTCTTCCAGATCAGGCGTGTAGAAACCTTCATCTTCGGAGGACCTCGACCCCTTCAACCAGCCGCCACGCCGCAAACCCGAACAACGCTACCTACACCCTGGATTGTGAAGAGCCCCTTTGCCGACCCGATCGCGGCGCTGCGCGCCTTCAGCTACGACGTGAGCCTCACCCACGCGGCCCCGCTCGCCGGTGGCGGGGTCGCGAGCGCCCTCGACGTGCAGCGCGCGTTCCTTTCCGCCTGTAAAGCCCGCGGGAGCGCCGATGAGGAGACCCACGCAATGCTGGGCCTGTGGGCCGAGGCCCTCGCGGCGCTCGCCGACGGTCCGGCCGCCGCCGCGCACCTCATCGAATGGTGCGGCAAATACCAGCTGCTTACTCGCCTCCGCACCAAGTACGGCTGCGGTTGGGACGACCCCCGTATCGCGGCCGCCGACCTACAGTTTTCGATGATCGACCCGGCCGCCTCCTTCGCCGCGGCCCTCGCACGCAGCGGCGCCGTAAAAAACTTTTTCGCCGACGACGACCTCGCGGCAGCCGAGACCACCGCACCGGCGGACACTCGCGCGGGCGGGCGCGCCGCGTTCCTCGCCGCCTATCCCGACCGGATCTGGGCCGCCGGCTGGACGTCCCTCGTCGTCGACATCGACCGCCCCCACCTGCTACGCGTCTCGCTGCCCGACCCCTGCCACCCGACCCGCGCCGAGGCCGAGGCCGCGATCAGCGCGACCGACACGCTCGCCGATGCGCTCGCAACGCTCGGCGTCACGATCCCCGCCGACCCCGTCACGACGACGTGGGACGAAGGTGTCTATGCAGAGCCGGGGCGAACCGAGGACAATACGACCTAAGGAGGCATCATGGCTAACCGCATCCACAAAGACGTGACCCACGAGGAGACATCCGACCCGATCGAGCCGCCGACGCCCGCCGGACCAAACCCCGCCGCCCAGGGCCTCGACCAGGTCCTCGCCGATATCGACGACGTCCTCGAGGTCAACGCCCTCACCTTCGTCCAAGGATTCGTGCAAAAGGGCGGCCAATGAGCCTTGCGCGCGTCGTCGGAATCGAGACGGAGTACGGCGTCGCGAGTGCCCACCTTAGCGCCGTGCCCGACGGCAGCGCGCCGCCGCTTAGCGCCGAGGACGCCGTCACGGAGATCTTCCGCCACACGCCCCAGCGGCATCGCAGCGCCCACCATTTCCTTCCCAACGGCGCACGCCTGTACGTCGATATCGGCTCCCACCCCGAATACGCGGGCGCCGAATGCCGCCACCTCGCCGACGTCCTCGCCCAGGACCGCGCGGGCGATGCCATCCTCGCCGACATGCTCGCCGTCGCGAACGCCGACCTCGCACCCCGCGGGATGCGCATCCACCTGCTGAAATCCAATGCCGATGCACGCGGCAACACCTTCGGCTGCCACGAAAACTACCAGTTCTCCCGCTCCCGCGAGCTACCGACGGCGGGCTTCGTCGGCTTCCTCGCCGCCCGCCAAATCTTGACCGGCGCCGGCATGCTACCCTTCCCCGGCGAGGACCGCCCCGCGACCTCCTCCCCGCTCGCGCCCATGTTCTACTCGGCGCGCGCCCCCTATATGACGGCCGCGACCTCGGCCGATCCCACCCGCGAGCGGGCGTTCATCAACACGCGCGACGAGCCGCACGCCGATAGGGCCCGCTGGCGGCGCCTGCACGTCATCGCGGGCGATAGCGCGATGTGTGAGGCGACGACGGCTGTCAAGGTCATGCTCGCCGACGCCGTCCTGAGCCTCATCGAGGCGGGCGACTGGGACCTCGCGGAGGTCGAACTCACCGACCCGATCGCCGCCCTTGCCGTCTGGAACCTCGACCCGAATGCGCGCGCGGAGCGCACCGGCGGCCGAGATCCCATCTCCTGCCCCGACCTGCTCACCCTCGTGTGCGATCGCATCGCGGACCACCTCGCGCCGGACGAGCTCACCGCCCGCGCCTTCGATCTCGCTCGCCGCGGCATCGCGGCGCTCGAGACGGGCGACTACGCGGATGTGGCGACCGAGCTCGACTGGGCGATCAAACACCGCGTCCTTAGCCACGTCGCCGCTAGCGCACCGGCCGGATGGGACGGTCCGCGCGTGCTGCGCACCGACCTCGCCTTCCACGACATCAGCGCCCGCACGGGCCTGGCCGCGGGCCTGCGCACGGCGGGCCAGCTCGCGAGGTGGGTGAGCGAGGAGCAGGTCGCCGCCGCGCGCATGACGCCGCCTGCCGATACCCGTGCCCAGTTGCGCGGCGCCTTCGTCGCGGCATGTGAGCGCACGGGCCGCTCTGCCTCGATCGGGTGGGCGCACCTGCGCCTGGACCGCCCGCCGCGCCCCCAGCTCGAGCTGCCCGACCCCCTGACCGACCACGACCCCGCGGTCGCCGCGCTCATCGCCGAGATCGATTCTCTCGGCCCTGCCGCCCCCGAACCCGCTCCCCCGCGTCCCGCGCCGCTGGATGCCCTACCCGAAAGAACGCCATGAAACTCCTCATCGTGGGCGCCGGTGCGATGGGCCTGTACTTCGCCGCCCGCCTCACCCAAGCCGGCCACGACGTCACGATCCTCACCCGCCCAGGCACCACGCCCGCGACCAGCATCCGGCTCGCGCGCGGCGAGCAGGTCGGCACGATCTCGCCCATCCGTGTCCTCGATCGCGTCCCCGACGCGGGCCTTGCCCCCGACGCGGTCCTGATCGCGACGAAGGCGTGGCAGGTCGAGGCGGCCCTCGGTCGCCTCGCCGGCCGCATCCCGCGCACCAGCGCGATCATCACGGTGCAAAACGGGATCGAAGCCCCCGAGATCGCGCGCGGCCTCTTTCCCGATAATCCCGTCATCGCGGGCACGTGCGTCGTCCACGTGCTGCACCCCGAACCATTTTCCGTCGAACTGCTCGGCTCCGACGCCACCCTCACCCTGGGCTACTTTGATGCGATCGCCGCCGACGCAACGCGACTGGCAGACCTCATCAGCGAGATCGACGCGAGCCCGATCGTGTGCACCCGCGCCGAGGACATCCACCGCGCGCTGTGGAAGAAACTCGCGCTCATCGCCTCCTACGGCGGGATCGGCGCGGCCGCGCACGCCACCGTCGGGCAAACCCGCGACACGTCGGAAACCCGCACGCTCGTGCGCACCGCCATCCGCGAGGCCGCCGACGTCGCCCGCGCTCACGCGGTGACGTTTACCGACGCCGACGAGGAAGAGGTCATGGCGATCTATACCGAGCACTTCGCCGCCGACGCGACCTCCTCGATGCAGCGCGACCTCGCGGCGGGAGCCCCGAGCGAACTCGCAAACCAGAACGGCGTCATCGTCGCCCGCGCCGCGAAACTCGGTATTCCGGTGCCGACGCACTCCTTCATTTACCGCACCCAGCTACCGCGCGAGCGCTCCGCCCGCGCCCGAGAGTGAGGAAGCCATGACCGATTTCTCCCCGCGCCTTGCCTCCGTCTCGACCGCATTCGAGATGAGCGCCCCGCTCGTCCTCGACGGCGGCCTCGGCCCGGAAGTCACCGTCACCGCCAGCTTCGAGGCGCCCCGCTCCAAGACGTTCACGGCCGCGTTCACCGGCGGCGCGCTCACAATCGACGACGAGCCCGCGCCCGTCGTCGGCGTCGCACTCACGTCGGTGGGCTCGCTCGAGCACGAAGACCCGGCGATCATCGTCCCGCTGGCAGACCTTGACCTGCCCGACGGTTTTACGCTGCCTGAGCCCGCCTCCCTGCCCGGCGCGCTCTCGGCCGCGCACACCTACGTGCGGCAGCTCGACGAGGCTCAGATGCTCGACCTCATGCGCCGCGCGTTCGGCTGGCTGTTTGCCTAGATCCGGCTGAGGTAGATCGACGGGCGCCGCGAGCGCCAGTCGCCCTCCCAGCCGCGCTCGCCGCGCCGGAAATGCGTCCGGTCCATCCGCACCGAGCGCACGTCGCGGTTATCGGCCTCGATCGTCTCCGGCAGCGGCCGCGACGCGGCGACATTGCAGGAGATTCCGACGTCCGTGCCGAGCTCCGCGAGATCGCTCTCCTCGCCCGATGCGAAGCGCCGCGCGGCGGCGAGCTGGCGCACCCCGGCGTCGTCGGCTCGAACCACGGGTTGCGCGGCGAGTCGATGCACCCGCCCGGCTCGCCCGCGCCCGCGCCATCCACGATGGGGCCGGGCCGCTCGAGCTGGCGCGTCACGGTGACATTGCCGAGCGAACGCAGTTGCAGGCGCAAGTCCCACGGGTCGAGCGAATCGTCGAGGTCGGCCAGCGCTTCGGAATCGATCAGCTCGAGCGCGCGCACGTTCGTGAGGTCCGCCTCGCGAGCATGGACCTTGCCCTCGGCGTCGCGGAATGTGCCGTCGGCGAGCCGAAACAGAATGCGGTCGCGAAACGCGCGTCCGTTGGCGACGCCGGAGGCGAGCACGATCCTCATGATGCGTACGCGATGTCGTGCGGCGCGACGTCCAGCCCCGCGATCGTGGCCGGCTCATCGCCGACGTTGAGCGCGAGCACGACGCGCCCCGTCCCGTCCCGTCCCGCGACGTCAGTTCGAGCGCGAGCGTCTCGTTGGTGAGCTCGCTGCGGGTGATCACCGCATCGTGCAAGAAGCGGTGGCACCGCGGAAAGCCGATGAGCTCCTGGTACAGCGCGCGCACGGGCCGCCCGAGCTCGGAGAGCTCCGCGGGATGGGCGGGCAGCGGCGGCCGAATCTCCGCATCGCCGCCGAGCGGCTCGTACTTCGTGCCCGTAAAGCCGTCCCCGTCGCCGTAGTAGATGCTCGGCGTGCCTGGCAGCAGCGCGAGCAGCGCCACCTCATGCCGCAGGTGCCGACTGTCGGCAAGGCGCGACGCGATCCGCGTGACGTCGTGATTGGAGATGAACGTCTGCGGCACGAACGCCTCCAGCAACTCGGCATGCCGGCCGAGCGCATGGTCGAGTTCGAACAGGTTGCGGTCGTTCAGCGCCGACCACGTCGCCTTCCACAGCTCGTATTGCGTCACGGAATCGAACCCGGAGCGCGTGACGATACCGGCGTAAGCGCCGTGGATGACCTCACCGAAGACGTACAGGTCGGGGTGCGAGGCGCGCACGCGCTCGAGGATCGGCGCCCAGATGGCCGGATCCATCGCATAGGCCGCATCGAGCCGCCAGCATGAGACGCCCTGGCGCGACCAGTAGTCCATGACCTCGACGACGAGGTCGGCCATTGCCGGATCGGAATAGTCGAGCTCGACGAGGCCCGTGTGCCCTTCGAAGAAGGTCGCATCGTCGCGCGCGAGCTCCAGGTCGCGCCCGACGTGGTTGAACACGCCGTCGAGTCCGACGCGGATGCCGCGCTTAGTGCACGCGGCGATGAGCTCGCGGAAATCGTCGAGGTCTCCCAGCCGCGGGTCGATGCGGAAGTGATCGAGCGTGCCGTAGCCGTGCGAGGCCGAGGCGAAGATCGGCCCGAGCAGCAGGCCGTTACAGCCGATCGTGACGAGGTGATCGAGCCAGTCGATTAGGCGCGGCAGCCGGTGGACGACCTCGGGGCCGTCCTGGGTATCGGGCGCGCCGAGCGCCCCGAGCGGGTACACGTGCCAGAAGATGGCGTCGCGCACCCAGCTCGGTTCAGTGCTCATCGCCGGTGGAAAGGCTCGGGTCAGCGTCGGTCAGGAATTCGGCGATGCGGCTCGCCTCGTCGTCCTCACCGATGGCGCCCGCGGCCTTGCCGAGCGCCATGAGCGCGCGCAAGAAGCCCTGGTTGGGCGTGTGCTCGAAGGGCACCGGGCCGGCGCCGCGCCAGCCCGCGCGCCGCAGCGCGTCGAGCCCGCGGTGGTAGCCGGTGCGCGCATAGGCATAGGCGCGCACCTCTTCGCCCTCGGCAAGGGCCTCTTCGGCGAGTAGCGCCCAGGCGAGCGAGGACGTTGGATAGCGCCGCGCCGCCTCGACCGGCGCAGCCCCCTCATCGAGAAGGGCCGCACCCGGGTCGGGCGGCAGCAGCGTGGGTTCGGGGCGGAGCAGGTTTTCTCTCATAGCCCCAGTGTCTCACCGGTTAGTCGACGTCGTGCTCGATCGTCTGCGGCGCAGTCGCGTGGTTGACCTGAATCTTGCGCGGCTTGGCCTCTTCGGCGACGGGAATCGTCAGCGTGAGGACGCCATCGGCATAGGTCGCCTCGATCTTGTCCGACGCGACGCCGAGGCCGAGTCCGATCTGGCGCGCGAACGTGCCGGTCGGGCGCTCGCGCGTGAGCCATTCGAGGTCCTCGCCGGAAACGGAGCGCCGCTCGGCACGGATCGTCAGCGTGCGATCCTCGACGTCGATATCGATCGACGCGGGGTCGACGCCCGGCAGATCAATCTGCGCGATGAAGGCATCACCTTCGCGGTACAGGTCCAGCGGCATCGCGAGCGAGGACGGCGCCTGGCGCACGCTCGCATTCAGCAGTCGCTCCATCTCACGGAACGGGTCATAACGGGTAGCCATTGAGCCCACCTCCACAGTTGGTTAACGTCGTGACTCTATTATTGGCACTCCCCCACCGAGAGTGCTAGCAGTGATCGCCCCAGGCGAAAAGTTGAGTCGACGCTACTCAGCCTGGATGCGTGATATCCCGCGACCCGACCCCGTACACTAGGGACACGCTGGCTCACCAATGGAGGTTGCATGTACCGCATCAGTGGCGTTCGCCGTCCCTATGACTGGGGTTCACACGACGCAATCCCGTGGCTCATGGGCGAACAGGTGACGGATGAGCCCGTCGCCGAACTGTGGTTCGGTGTGCACCCGACGGGGCCCGCCGGACTACCGGAGCACGACGAGCACGACAACCTCAAGACCCTCATCGAGTCCGATCCCGTCGGCACGCTCGGCGAGGACGTGAAGAGCCGGTTCGGCGATACGCTTCCCTTCCTCATGAAGCTCATCGCGCCTGCCAAGCCGCTGTCGCTGCAGGTCCACCCGAACCTCACGCAGGCGCGCGAGGGTTTCAAGCGGGAAGAGGCCGCGGGCATCGCGCTCGATGACCCGACGCGTAACTACCGCGACCCCAACCACAAGCCCGAGCTCGTCATCGCCCTCACGCGCCTCGAGGCGATGTGCGGTTTTCGCGCCCCGCGCCGCGCGATCGAGCTGCTCGAGGGCCTCGACGTGCCGCTCGCCGAACGGCTCGTCAAGGTCCTGCGCGATGACCCGACGTCGGCGGGCATGAAGCGCGCGTTCGCGCTGCTGATCTCCGGGCCGCGCCGCGCCACCCCCGAGGACGTCAAAGCAATCGCCGAGGCCTGCGCCCACCGCCTTGCGACCTCCACCTCCCCCTCGCCGCGCGCGGACACGATCGTCGGCATGCTGCACGACGAGCACCCCGGCGACCCGGGCGTCGTTGCTGCACTCCTGCTCAACCCCGTGACGCTGCGCGGCGGCGAGACGCTCTTCGTCTCGGCCGGCACCGTCCACGCCTACCTGTCCGGCCTCGCGGTCGAGGTCATGGCCTCTTCCGATAACGTTTTGCGCGCAGGCCTCACCAGCAAGCACGTCGATATCGACGAAATGCTCCAGTGCGTTGACTTCGTCGCGGCGCCCCCGATCCGCCTCGCGCCCGAACTCTTCGGCAGCGCCACCGAGGTCTTCTACGCGCCCGTCGACGACTTCGAACTCAACGTCACGCGGTTGCGCGAGACCCACGGCCGCCAGCCGGTGCGCGGGCTGGGCCCGCGCGTGATCCTGTGCGTCGACGGCAAGATCACGCTGTGGAATGCGGCCGACGAGCGCGTCCAGCTGCGCTGCGGCCAGGCGGTATTCGTCCCCGCGGGCGACGGGGCGATCGAAGCCAAGGGCTCCGGCACACTCGTCCAGGTCGACGTTCCCTAACCAAGCGGCGGCAGCGTCGCGAACTACTCGCGCCGCTCACCCTTCGCCACCGGATCCGGAACCGGCAACGCCGCGAGCAGCCGCTGCGTATACGGGTGGGTCGGCCGCTGCAGCACCTCGCGCGCCACGCCCTGCTCGAGGATCTCGCCGCGGTACATCACGACGATCGAATGCGACACCTCGTCGATCACGGCCAGGTCATGCGAGATGAACAGGCAGGCGAACCCAAACTCCTGCTGCAACTGCAAGAACAGGTCGAGCACCGCCGCCTGGACGGACACGTCGAGCGCGCTGGTCGGCTCGTCGGCGACGATGAGCGCGGGTTGAGCGCGAGCGCCATCGCGATGATGATGCGCTGCTTTTGGCCGTCGGAGAACTGGTGCGCATAGTGGTCGACGCGCTCGTCCGGATCGGGAATCCCGACGCGCGAGAGCAGTTCGATGCTGCGCGCCCGCATCGCCTTGCGCGTGAAGTCCTTGTCCGTCCAGCCGCGGCGTTTCAGCTCCGCGCGATGCGCGCGGAAAATTTCTGCGAACTGCCAGCCGATCGGATAGACCGGGTTGAGGGCCGCCGACGGCGAACGAGCCGTTGTCGTAGGCGCCAGCCGGGTCGAGGCTCATCACCTTGTCGGTCGTGCCGCGAGCGTGATGACGGAATCGCCGCCATCGGGCGTGCCGCCGGATTCTTTGCTGCCCGACTTGGTCGCGCAGGCGCTCATCGCGAGGGCGGCTACGGCGCCGATCGCGATCGCGGATCGGAGTTGGGAGTGACGGGACATCGACCCCTCCTAAGAACGTGGTAACCAGGCACTACCGGTTAGCCCGGAAATCTAACACCGGAAGAACTCCAGGTTGACGTCTAGGTCACATTATGAGACCGGGGTCACAATTTGGCAACAGTCGGCGCGGTTTCGCGCCCCGCGAGCCACCCGACGGCGGCCGCGAGCATCATCGCTCCGGTGAGGGCAAAGCCGAGGCCAAACCCGACGGTATCGACGATGAGGCCCACGAGGATCGGGCCGATGATCGCGCCGAGGTCGGAGAGCATCATGAACGTCGCGATGACCTTGCCGGCCGAGCGGTCTGGGCCGACGATATCGGCGACGGTCGCCTGCTGTGCCGGGTTGAGGATGCCCGAGCCGAGCCCCGCGAGCGCACACAGGACGATGAGCAGCCAGACCGAATCGGCGATCCCGAGCACCGCTGTCAGCGATCCAGAAATGACGAGCCCAGTGATGATCGGTTTCTTGCGCCCGATTCGGTCGGTGATGCGCCCCGCGAACAGGAGGATCGACGCATTGCCGACGGCAAACGCCGTCAGGGCCACGCCCGCAACCCAACCCTCGGTCGAGATCGAGTCCGCGAACAGCGGCAGGACCGCGACGCGCACGCCGAAGTTCGTCCACCCATTGGCAAAGCTCGACCCGAGCGCGGAGCGGAACGCGGAGTCTTGCCACGCCTCATCGACCCGCA
Source organism: Bowdeniella nasicola (assembly GCF_001907295.1). Lineage (GTDB taxonomy): Bacteria > Actinomycetota > Actinomycetes > Actinomycetales > Actinomycetaceae > Bowdeniella > Bowdeniella nasicola. The sequence continues at coordinate 3,203 of NZ_MQVR01000073.1, read as the reverse complement.
TCGCGGGCTTTTGGGGCGCCCCCGGCTCGGGCCGCAGCCGCGCCCCCGACAAGAAGATCGCGACGACGGCCGCGGCGATGATGAGCGCGACACCATAGGACACGAACGGCACCCAGATCGCGACCTGCGCGAGGCCCGAGCCAAGAGTCGGCCCGACGATATTGCCGAGCAGGAACGCCCCGCCGTAATAGGACGAGACCCGCCCGCGGATCGCGGGCGGCGCGAGCCGCACGATGAGCGCCGCGGCCGAGACGGTGAACATCACCGAGCCGATACCGCCGAGGCCACGGTAGACGATGAGCTGCCAGTAGGAATTGGCCGTCGCCACGGCGAGCGTCGAGAGCGCGACGATGAGCACGCCCATGATGTAGACGGGCCGCTCCCCCAGTTTGTCCGCCAGATGCCCGCCTACGGGCGCGAACAGCAGCCGGAAGACCGCGAAGATCGACACGACGATCGTCGCCGCCGTGAACGAGACGTCGAATGAGCGCGCGAACTGCGGCAGCACGGGCGCGATGAGGCCGTAGCCGACCGCAATGACGAACGCTGCGATCACCATGACCCAAATCTCGACGGGGGTCGTTATCTTCTCGCGCGGCTCAACGTTCATAGCTGAATCATCCTAGAGTAGAAGGGTGGATTCCCCAACGACCGAGACCGCACCCATCACTCGTATGGCAGACGGCACGATCAAGCAGATCAACCCCCTGTCGGGAACGGAGGTGTGGACGATCCAGGGCCGAGCCAATCGCCCGCTGGAGGTCGCCATCCCCGATCCGGTGCCCGTCGCCGCCGAAGCCGCGGGCCAGCACTGCGCGTTTTGTTCGGGCCGCTACCTGGAAACGCCGCCGGAAAAGGCGCGCATCGTGCGCGGCGACGACGGCAGCTGGCAAACGCTCCTCAGCGTTCCCGCCTCCAAACTGTTTGACACGGTCGCGGAATTCCGCCGCATCCCCAACCTGTTCGAGATCCTCTCGCTGGAGTACTGGCAAGCCAATTACGGCTACACGATTCCGAGCCAGGTCCTCAACCGCCGCGACGCCTACCTCACCGAGGATGAGGGCTGGGAGCATGTCCTCGCCATCGTCCGCACGAAGCTGCGGGCCTCCGGCTTTACGAACGACGAGATCGACGCCCTCGACGAGCGCACCCTCATCTCGTTCGCCGACGCCTTTTTCGCCTCCGGCCACGACGTCATCGTCTCGCGCCGCCACTACGCCGAGGGCGCGACCTCGAGCGCCGACCTCGCGAGCTCCGGCTCCCTCAGCTTCGAGGAGCACCGCCACTACATCTCGATGACCGCCGAGACGATGCGCGACCTGTACCGCAAATACCCCGACGCGAAATACGTCGCGGCCTTCCAAAACTGGCTCCGCCCCGCCGGTGCCTCCTTCGACCACCTGCACAAGCAACTCGTGACGATCGACGAACGCGGCGTCCAGGCCGAACGTGAAGTCGCAAAGGTCGAGCGCGACCCCGAGATCTATAACCGCCTCGCCGTTGACTACGCCATCGCCCACCGCCTCGTCATCGCCGAAAACAACCACGCGATCGCCTTCGCCGGGTTCGGCCACCGCTTCCCGACGCTCGAGATCTATTCGAAGTCCGCGGCCAATTTCCCGTGGAAGCACCATCCCGACGCGATCGCCGCGATGTCGGATCTCATCCACGCCTGCCACGTCGCGACCGGCCCAAGAATCGCGAGCAACGAGGAATGGCACTACCGCCCGCCCGACGTCGAGACGAAGATGCCGTGGCGCGTCATGCTGAAGTGGCGCGTCTCCACCCTCGCGGGCTTTGAGGGCGGCACGAAGATCAACGTCAACACGATCGACCCGTTCACGCTCGCCGCCCGCGCCCTGCAGCGGCTCGAAGACAACCGCGACCAGATCGCACCCACAATCGCGATCGGCCCCGAATGCCGCAGCGAGCGCGGCGCCCTGACCTACACCGAAGAGAAGTAACCATGAGCTGGCCCGAACCCTACCGCGCGGCCGATACCCGTCACGAGGCACTCCCGACGAAGCGCAGCGGAGCGACCGGACTCGTCCTGCCGCGCATCAGCCTGGGATTGTGGTGGAATTTCGGCGACGACCGCCCCCTGCAGATCCAGCGCGACATCATCCGCTACGCCTTCGATCACGGCGTCTTCCATTTCGACCTGGCCAATAACTACGGCCCGCCCTTTGGCAGCGCCGAAAAGAATTTCGGCCGCATCTTCGCTGAGGACCTCAAGCCCTACCGCGACGAGCTCGTCATCTCGACGAAGGCCGGCTGGGACTTCTTCCCTGGCCCCCACGGGATCGGCGGCAGCGCCAAATACCTGCTCGGCTCGCTGAACAATTCGCTGCGCAGCATGGGCCTCGACTACGTCGACATTTTCTACTCCCACCGCCCCGACCCAGATACGCCGCTGGAAGAAACCTGCCGCACGCTCGACCAGATCGTGCGCTCCGGCAAGGCCCGCTACGTCGGCATCTCCTCCTACAGCGCAGACCAGACGCTGCGCGCGCAGGAGATCATGCGCGACCTCGGTACGCCGCTGGCGATCCATCAGCCGTCGTACTCGATGTTGAACCGGTGGGTGGAGGACGACGAGTCCGGTAGCTCGCTGCTGGCTGCCTGCGCCGAGGCCGGCATGGGCACGATCGTGTTTTCGCCGCTCGCGCAGGGCATGCTCACGGCGAAGTACCTGGGCGATAACCCGGCCGCGAACCTCACCGGCTCGCGCGCGGGCACGTCGCTCACGGAGTCCATGCTCACCACGGAGAACCTCGACCGCGTGCGCGGCCTGAACGACATCGCCGCCACGCGCGGCCAGAGCCTCGCGCAGCTCGCGATCGCGTGGGTGCTGCGTGACCAGGGCGACGCGACGGTCACCTCCGCGCTCATCGGCGCCTCGAGCGTCGACCAGCTGCGCGATAACCTCGTCGCCGCCACGAACACCGACTTCACGTCCGACGAGCTCGACGCGATCGACCGCTTCGCCGTCGACTCGGGCATCAACCTGTGGGATTCGGCGACGAAGTCGACCGCAGGACGCGATTCATAACTGCACGACGAAAGGGGCCGGATGCATTGCGCATCCGGCCCCTTCGCGTTACTGCCCTAGGTGTATGAGGTCATGACGTTGTCTACACGTTCGTGGACTCGGCTGGCCGGTGGCTGATCTGCACAGGCGGTATGAGGCCGATGATAGTTGT
>NZ_MQVR01000072.1 GCF_001907295.1 Bowdeniella nasicola | reverse complement strand
CGGTCACGAACTTCTGCAGGGTACTTACTCGGTGCAGGCATGTTCCTATCCTCTCGGTTAGATCAAACCCTCCACCACACCCGGGGCGATCCATGAGAGCCTTGATCCCAGTGATCAGCTTTGCACCGGCTGTCGCCGTGTTGAGTTCCTGGTCGCTGTCTTGATGCGAGATCAAGTACACGCCAGCTTTCTGACACTGCCCAATCCATTCGATGCACTGCGAGGCAATGCGGTTGGTGCGGTCCAGCTTCCAGAAGGCGACGGCAGGCACCTTGCCTGCCTGGATGTCCTGGTTGAGCTGTCGCCACCCCTTGCGATTGCGCACCGCGGAAGCGCTTGCCGAGTCGTTGTCGATGTACTCCCCCAGCACCGTCCAGCCGCCTTCAGTGTTCAGCTTGCGGAGCAGATCGAGTCGCTGGCGTTCAATCGCGTCGGCGCCGTCTCGGTGGTACTTCGACAGGCGTAGATAGAGGTAGATGCCCCGGGTGCCCTCGACAGGCTCCTCTGGACCGGTCTGGGTGAAGGCCGGGTACACGACGGTTCGGGTCGCGCGTCCTGGACGTGGGTTCGCGGGTCGGTCGGTGATGGTCACGGTGCCTCCTGTGATCAGGAGGTGTGCTTAGTTTCACCCGACTCGTCGAGGAATAGAACGCCGCCGTGCGCGAGCGAGATCGCGCCGGGCCGGGCGATGCGCGCCCCGCCGCCGACGAGCGAGACCTTGGACGCCGTATGGTGCGGTGCGACGAAGGGCGGGCGACGCACGAGCTGCGTGCCCGTGAACGTCCCCGAGATCGAGTGGACGGAGGAGACCGCGACGGCGGTGTCGTCGTCGAGGTCGGGCAGGATCGTCGGCAGCCGCGAGGCGAGCATCGTCTTGCCGGTCCCAGGCGGCCCGATGAGCAGCGCGTGATGGCCACCGGCCGCAGCGACCTCAAGCGCGTGTTTTGCCTCCTCTTGGCCCGTCACGTCGGCGAAATCGAGCGGCGGGCCTGCCTCGTCGGGTTCGTCGGCGATCGTCGCGACCTGCATCGGAATCGGGGTAAGCGTGCATTCGAGCGCGTAGTGGTGCAGCAGGTGGGACAGGTGGTCGAAGGCCAGGACGTCCATCCCGGGCACGAGGCGCGCCTCGGCTTCATTCGCGCGGCTCGTCACGACGGCGCGGTAGCCCGCATCCTTCGCGGCGCGCACGGCGGGCAGGACGCCGCGCACCGGCAGGATCGCGCCGTCGAGCCCGAGCTCGCCGATATGCGCGACGCGGGTGATGCTCGGGCGCAGCGAGGCGGGTTCGTTCGCCACGAGGATGGCGACGGCGATCGCGAGGTCGAACGCCGAGCCGGTCTTCGGCAGCGACGCCGGCTGCAGGTTCACCGTGATCCGCTGCGGCGGCAGGATACGCCCGCACGATTCGATCGCCGCCCGCACGCGGTCCTTCGCTTCGGACAGGGATGCGTCGGGCAGCCCGACGATCGTAAACCGCGGGATATGCGTCGCGAGGTGCGCTTCAACGGTGACGACATCGCCGGCGAGGCCCGTGAGGCTCACCGCGACGGTGCGGGCGAGTTTCATCGGTCCACTCCCGCCAGGTGCCAGATGTCGGGTTCGTCCTCATCGAGCGTGATGCAGATGAGGTCGAGCCGGAGCGGATGCGGGCCGCCGCGCTCACGCCGCCAAAACCCGGCGACCTGGCGCATGCAGGCGAGTTTGGTACGCGTGATCGATTCGGCCGGATGCCCGTAGGCGAGCGTCGTGCGGGTTTTGACTTCGATCAGGCAGACGGGGCCGCCCGGCTGTTTCGCGACGATATCGACCTCGCCTGCGGGGCAGCGCCAGTTGCGCTCGATGATGTCGTAACCGTGGCTCATGAGGTAGTCGGTCGCGCACTGTTCGCCGTGGGCGCCGATGCGGAGGTTGTGTGTGCTCATGCGCCAAGCTCAGCGCAGGATGCCGCGCCGTGGGCGGAGGCAGTAAGAAACGACCGGTGCCGAGCGACGGCAACCGGTCGTTGTGGATTGCGGCGGCGAGGCCGCCACCGCTAGATCGTCATATCGGTTTTCGTGAGTTCCTCGATGTTGACGTCCTTAAACGTCACGATGTTGACCTTCGCGACGAACCGCGCGCTCCGGTAGACGTCCCACACCCACGCGTCGGTCAGCGTGAGTTCGAAAAAGACTTCGCCGCCCGCGCTGCGGGGCTTGAGCTCGACCTCGTTCGCCAGGTAAAAGCGGCGCTCGGTCTCCACGACGTAGCTAAAAAGGGATACGACATCGCGGTATTCGCGGTAGAGATCGAGCTCGAGCTCGGTCTCGTAGTTTTCAAGATCGTCGGCACTCACGTAGCCATCATGCCGCCTCGGCGGGGTGCTCGTCGCAGATTACGCGGACGTGTTCGCCATAGGGGGAACGGTCGCGTCGGCCTGCTCCGGCAGCAGCCGCCAGCTGCGGCGGTGCTCATCGCTAGCCCCCAGCCGTGCGATCGCCTCGCGGTGCGCGGCGCAGGCGTAGCCCTTATGGGCGGCGAAACCGTAGCCCGGGTCGGCAAGCTCGCTCATGATCCGATCGCGCTCGACTTTCGCAATGACGGATGCGGCGGCGACGACGGCGCAGTCACGGTCAGCCTTGACCTGCACGGTGAGGTGCGCGTCGTGCCAGATGGTCTCGTCGGAGGAAAACAGGTCGGGCTCGGGCAGCAGCCAGTTGTGCGAGCCGTCGAGGATGATCGCGCTCTTCGCGGCGCAGGCTGCTTCCCCACCGAGCGTGTCGGCGGCGACTGCCAGGGCGCGCAGGGCGGCCAGGCGCAACGCAGCGATGATGCCGTGGGCGTCGATTTCGGCCGGGCTCGCATGCCCGACGGCGCGCGCACACGACCACGCCGCCACCTGCTCGACCATTGCTTCGCGTCTCGCGGCTAACAGGAGTTTGGAGTCGGTCAGGCCCTCGGGCACGTCGCCGCATTCGCGATCGACGATGCACACGCCGACGCTGACGGGCCCGGCGAGCGCGCCGCGTCCGACCTCGTCGACGCCGATGACGAACCGGTGGCGCGCGAGCAGCGCCAGTTCGAGGTCGCGCGTCGCGCTACGGAGCGGGGACATGGCTAAAGGCCTCCGATCCGCTCCCGAGCCCGCTCCAATGCGCATACGGCCACATGATGACAAACGCGCGACCGACGACGTCGTTGAGCGAGACGAACCCGCCGCCCGGCGAGCCGATCTGAGCGCGCGAATCGCGCGAATTCGAGCGGTTATCGCCCATGAGCCACACGGAGTTCGCAGGGACCTTGACCGAGAAGTCGACCTCAGAGGGCCTGACGCCCGGTTTGAGATACGGCTCGGTGATGGGCGTGCCGTTTACGACGAGTTTGCCGTCGGTGCTGCAGCATTCGACGGTGTCGCCGGGTAGGCCGATCACGCGTTTGATGAGGTGTTCGCCCGCATCGGCGGGCAGAATCCCGACGGCGGTGAGGGCGTCTTTTCCGAGCCGCTCCAGCACGGAGGGATCTTCGCGCCGCGGGGGCAGCCAGCCGCCGGGGTCTTTAAAGACGACGACGTCGCCGCGGCCAATATCCGTGCCGCTGATGGTTTTGTTCACGAGGATGCGGTCGCCGACACGCAGCGTGTTTTCCATCGACGAGCTCGGGATGAAGAACGCCTGGACGAGGAACGTTTTGATGAGGAAGGATACGACGAGCGCGATAACGATGATTGCCGCCGTCTCTTTGAACCACGAAAGCCAGGACTGTTCCGCCAGCTTGCCTTGCGACAGGTGCTTCGGCAGCGGCTGCCGCGCAGCCGGACGGAAACTCGGGGGCATCGGCTCACTTTCGTCGCACTCTGGGCGGGCTGGCCGTCGCGTGATGCGAGGCTCTGACGCCATGGATCCCTCTTTCGCAGGTGGGTTTAACCAGACTTACCGTATCGCTTTTGCCTGGATACGCCCCAGCCCGGCACGCGCGCCGGGCTGGAGTTAAAAGGTGAGAGAGACGACTAGCGCTTCTCGCGGATCTTGGCCGCCTTGCCGTGGCGGTCACGCAGGTAGTACAGCTTCGCACGACGCACGGCGCCGCGGGTGACGACCTCGATGTGGTCGATCGTCGGGGCATGCAGCGGGAACGTACGCTCCACGCCAACGCCGAAGCTCACCTTGCGGACGGTGAACGTCTCGCGGACGCCGCCGCCCTGACGGGCGAGGACGGTGCCCTGGAAGACCTGAATACGGTGACGGTTACCTTCGATAACCTTCACGTGCACCTTGACGTTGTCGCCGGCACGGAAATCCGGAATGTCGTCGCGCATCGACTTGACGTCGATAGCATCCAGCTTCTGCATAATTGTTCTCTTTCCGCTCCCGCCACAGGTCGGACGCGCAGGTCTGGGCAAGGTACTTGCCGCGGTGGTTTGTGGTGTGCTCGTCGTCTTCGGCCGCCCCCTGTGGCAGGTGGCCGCGCGAGGCACATGACCGCCCTAGTCTGCCATAGGCGTCGCGTATTTCGCCAGCTTGGCAACTGTGATGATGACATCGTCTTGGGGCTGCCCGCCGACGTCGAAGGTGCGCGATCCGGTGACCTTCCAGCCGCAGCGTTCGTAGAAGGTGATGGCGCGGGTATTGGAGCGGTTCGTGCCGAGCCACAGGCCCGCAATCGTGGGCGATGCGCTCGCGCAATCATGCAGAACGTGGGCCATGAGCGCGCGCCCGAGGCCCGTGCCGCGTGCGATCGGGTCGACGTAGAACTTGGAGACTTCGGCGACGAGGCCGCGCGGCAGATGGTGACGAACCTCGCTCGCGCCCTCCTCGTCTTCGGGCCGCAGGTCCATCACGAGCATGCAGTAAGCGAGCAACTGGCCGTTCGCGCTCGCGACCCAGATCCGGCGTTCCGGGTCGGCGAGATAGCCGACGAACCGCACGGGCGTGAGGAACGTTTCCATAAAATCGCTGATGGCCTCCGGCGGCAGTTCCGGCGGGCAGGCGTCGGGGAAGGTACGACGCGCGAGCTCGGCGACGGCTGCGGCATCCTCGGGGCCCGCCTCGCGGATCTCGCAGCGGCGGATTTCGTCTTCGATGAGGACGAACCCCTCGGAAATGAGCGCGAGCTTGTCCTCCATCGTGAGCGGCTCGGCGCGGTCGATCAGCATATCGGGGCGACGCTTCGCGGTGCGGGCGAGCGCCTTGCGACGACGCCACCGCGTGATCCGCGCGTGATCGCCGGAGAGCAGCACGTCGGGAATGTCGGCGCCGCGCCAACTCGTCGGACGCGTGTAGACCGGGTATTCGAGCAGGCCCGCGGCGCCGTGGGACTCCTCGATGAGCGATTCGGGATTGCCGACGACGCCGGGCGAGAGCCGCCCGATCGCCTCGATCGCGACGAGCGCGGCGACCTCTCCCCCGTTCAGCACGTAGTCACCGATCGAGAACTCGACGACGCGCACGCGCTCGGAAAACTTTTCCGCGACCCGCGCGTCGATGCCCTCGTAGCGCCCGCAGGCGAATACGAGGTGGTCCTCGCCCGCGAGTTCTTCGGCCATGCGCTGATCAAACACGCGGCCGGTCGGCGTCGGGATGAGCAGGACCGGGCCCTCCTCGGTCGCGCCCGCCTCAACATCGCCGTTCGCGCCCTCATCCGCATCCGCGTCTGCCGCGGCCCCGAGCACATCGTCGAGCGCCGCGCCCCACACGTCGGCGCGCATGACCATCCCCGCGCCGCCCCCGGCCGGGGTGTCATCCACGGTGCGGTGCTTATCCGTCGTCCAATCGCGCAGGTTGTGCACGGTTAAATCGAGCAGGCCCGACGTGCGCGCCTTGCCAATGAGGGACAGCTCGAGTGCGGCGAGGTACTCGGGAAAGATCGAGATGACGTCGATCTTCATGGCCGAACCTCTTCCGCGTCGTCATCAAACAGGCCGCCCGGCGGATCGACGATGAGCGCCTCATCGCCCACCTCCACAACAATTTGCTCGACGAACGGCACGAACACGTCGCCACTGGCGGTCTTCACGACGAGGAGGTCCTGCGCGGGCATCGCCTGGATCCGCCGCACCTCACCGAGCTCGACGCCCTCGACCGTGCGCACGGGCAGGCCGATGAGCTCGTGGTAGAAAAACTCGTCCTCGTACAGTTCATCGTCGTCGGTCTCGATGTACAGCACAGTGTCTCGCAGCGTCTCGGCGGCGTTGCGGTCCTCATGCCCGACGAACGACGGCTGAAACGTCTTGCCATCGCTGCGCACGTGAGCGACCGTCAGGGCGCCGTCGTCGGTCAACAATTCCTGCCCGACGGCAAAGCGCCCCGCCGGGTCGTCGGTCGAGAGCTTGAGGCGAACGTGGCCCTTGAGCCCGACGGCGGAGGCGATGGTGGCGACAGCAAGACGCATGGCGATTTTCCTTTAAAGCAACGACAAACCCGGCCCCATGATCGCATGCGGGCCGGGTTTGGCGGGTGTTTAGCGTCGGTCAGTATCGACGACGTCGATGCGGACCTGATCCTTCGACAGCGATCCGACGACGGTACGCAGCGCCTTGGCGGTGCGTCCCGAGCGTCCGATCACGCGTCCGAGATCGTCCGGATTGACGTGGACCTCGAGCAGCTCGCCGCGGCGCAGGCGCCGGGAGCTGACTCGTACATCGTCCGGATTGTCGACGATTCCGCGAACCAGGTGGTCGAGAGCTTCGGCCAACATGATTATTCGGCGGACTCGGCGGACTCGGGCGAATCCGCGGACTCAGGCGAATCGGCAGAATCAGCCGACTCTTCGGACTCAGCCTTTTCGGCTTCGGCCTTCTTCGCGGAGGCAACGGCCTTGCGCTTTTCGGCCTCGTCCTCGGCGGCCTTGATGGCGGCGCGGGTTTCTTCCTCGCTCACGCCTTCGGCGGTGCGGACCTTGCTTTCGGTGTCCTTCTCGCCCTTGAACTTCTGCCAGTCGCCGGTGAGCTTGAGCAGCTTCTCGACCTGGTCAGTCGGCTGCGCACCGACCGACAGCCAGTACTGCGCGCGCTCCGAGTCGATCTCGATGACGGAGGGCTCGCGGGTCGGGTGGTACTTGCCGATCTCTTCGATCGCACGGCCATCGCGCTTGGTGCGCGAGTCCATGACGACGACGCGGTAGAACGGCGCACGGATCTTGCCCATGCGCTTCAAACGAATCTTGACTGCCACTTGTGTGGTCAACTCCTGATAAATATCGGGGTGGACGCGCGCTGTCGCTGGTGGGTCACAGTTCGGCGGTTGTCCTGGACACGTCCTCACACGGTGAGAGGGGCCGTGTGGGCCGGGTACAGCAGATCATTGTGCCACGAATTGCGCCCCGACGGCTAGCAGCGTGATGCCCGACGTCGGGTGATCCGCCTAACGTCCGGCGCCGCCGCGAGAAGCGCGTCGATAAATCCCTTGGCCTGTTCGACGTCGTCGAGCTCGTACATGAGGGAGTAGACGGTGTCCTTCACGACGCACGTCTCTTCCGGCATGGCGTCGCCGCCCGTGATCGTGCCGCCCGGCAGGTTGAGCTGCGCGTGCGCGATGGCCTGCGGGTCAGGCGTGAACGGTATCCCCTCCATGGCGGGCATGTCGCCGTAGGTCATGAGGTTCAGGTCGCCGCCGAACACCTCGGCGTAGTGCGTGAACGCTTCTTTAGCGTTGCCGGGAAACGTGATGTAGGTCGAAAGCTTGGCCATGATGATCCTCCTGGATTCGTGGTGGTGCTTCGAGCCTATTTTTCGTCCTCGGGTCGCACTTGTCCCGAATTGCTCACCTCGAGATCGAGCTGCCCGGCGGCCGCTTGGACGAACAGCCGCGGTAGGTTAAGCGTGATCGGCGGATCCTCCGGGATCTTGGCGCGCAGCGCGAGGCTGACGCGCGTCGGTTCCGTGAGCGGGAACGTGAACGGGGTGCGCTGCAGCTGCCGACGGTTTTCGCCATCTGGAAATACGCCCGCACATCCGACTTGCGAGGCACCTCGACGACCATGGCGTAATACCTGCCGTCCGGAATCGCACTCACGTCATAACTCGTCGTGCCGAGCATCGCGATGCCGAGCGCGGGTTCGCCACGCACGAGCGGGTCGGGATGCAGCGCGATGAACAGCGCGCTGTAGGGCTTCGCACCTTCGACCTCGACGGTGAGCGGATGCAGCTGGGCGTGCTCGTCGGGCGAGAACGTTCGATGCAGAACGACGAGCGGGCCGTCGCGATCCTGTTGGCGCATGAGATGGGCGGCGAGCGTGGCCATCTGCTTGCGGTAGTCCGACGGCGACATGCCGGTGTGGCGGCGAAAGGCGCGATGGAAGCTCGACGGCGAGTCGTGCCCCGCATCGACCTGCGAGCGGGTGACGTTATGACCGTCGACGAGGCCGTCAATGCTGCGTTCGACGCGGGCCGCGGCGAGGAAGTCGCGCAGCGGGAAGCCGAGATGCTTTTTTAATAGCCGCGATAGGTGAAAGCGGGAGAAATGCGCCTTTGCGGCAAGCTCATCGAGCGAGTCGATCTCGCCGGAGCGCGCGGCATCGAGCAGTCGGCCGACGTCATCGTTCGCCGGCTCTTCCTTGTTCTGGCTTTCGGGCGCCATGGGCTCATTATGCCCGCCATACTAATCCGGATCGATGTCTCGCAGCTGGAGAGTAAAGAGGACCGCCGCGAGCACGAGCACGACGAGCGGCGCAAAGATGAACGGCTGCCACTCGGCCGGTGCACTCAGCAAGAGCGCAGTCGGATTGAGAAGATGCTGCTCACTTCCGGGGGCGAGGGCGCCGACGACGGCCCACGCGAGGATGCCAGCGACCGCCAAAGAAATTACGAACGCCCACGACGTCATGCTCGCCACGAGCCGGAACGCGAGCGTGCCGGCGTAAAACACCATGCTCAGCGCAATCAGCCACCAGAATTCGGCATCGAGATTCAGCAGCCGCAACGCCCCGTCGTACTCTGGCAGTCGCATGAGTGCAGGCGCTAGCCGGATCGCAGCGGCAGCTCCGAGACCGAGCGTCGCATCGCCGACGAGACCAAGGCGCGAGCGACCCATTCGGCGGCGGGACATGAGGTCGGGCGCATCGAACACCGCGAGGACAATCGGCACGAAGATCAGCGCCAGATTGATCGTGGAGCTCACGATGGTGAAGACGGGCACACCCGGCGGCAGGGCGAGCGCTTCGAGGCCGGAAATCACCCAGATCGCGACCGCAGCAAGACAGGACTCGGCGACCATAAGCGAGCGGTTCATCGCCTCACGCCCGATCCTTCGGTTGGAACGTCAAGACGAGCGCCGCGAGCACCCCCACCATGCGAGGACTGCCAGCACCTGGCTGGCCAACCCGGGTTGGTACGGAATCGGGAGCCGCGAATCGTCGCACCAAGGGCCAAGCAGCCAAAGCGTACGCATATCCAGGCCGAGGACGACGTTTTCGATCATCCGGGGCCAGGCAGGCGACGTGAACGTCGCTTGGCTTGCCTGCGACAGACCGACGACATAAAGCAGCACGACGAACCCCGCGGCAAGGACGAGGCCGGCCCCGCACGCGAGAGTGAGCAGCGCAGCGAAGCGGGACTGCCCGGAGCGGATGGCTTCCCCTGTCCGCGACGCGATCAGCGCCCCGAAGATATACGGCATGAGCAAGTCGAGCACGGTAAGGATGCCGACCCCGAGGGCCACCGCGACCGTGATCTGTTCGGTGGTCGCTTGAAGGATCGCGGCGATCGCCACTCCGATGACCGCGACTGCCGCAAGTGCGGCGAGGTAGCGGGCCTCGGAGCGCAGTGTCGGAGTCATAACGTTCATGCTTCAGCCCTTCCCGTGAGCTCGACGAGCACGTCGGTGAGAGACGCGCCCCCGGAACCGAAGCTCGCAGCGCGTCGGCATCCCCGGTGCGCGCGATCCGTCCCGAGTCCACGACGATGGCGTGGCTAATGAGGTGTTCGACGTCTTCGATCTGGTGCGAAGAGATGATGTAGGTGCCAGCCGTCGCAATAAACTCTTCGAGCAGCGTGTCGTAGAAGCGACGACGAATGACGGGGTCCATCCCGAGGTGGATCTCATCGAGCAAGGTGAGCGGTGCGCGGCTCGCAAACGCGAACGCCGCATTCGCCGATGATCGCTGGCCGCGCGACAGCGCATTTTCCTTTGCCTGCACGCTAACCTCGAACCGATCGAGCAACTCGAGCAGACGTTCGTGATCGAAACTCGGGCGCTGCCGGACCCAATCGCGACCGAGGCGTCCCAGCCGCGTCGAGCGGTGCAGGCAGCTCCCGGAACTCATAAGGACGACGCTGCGCAGCGCCGCCGCATCGCGGAACGGATCACCGCCCCGGACGCGCACCGTGCTCGCGCTGGGCTTGGCGAGCCCCGCACCAAGGTAGAGCAGCGTCGTCTTGCTGGCGCCGTTGCGACCAAAGAGCCCCGCGACGATCCCCGATGGCAACTCCAGGTCGATGCCCGTGAGCACATCGGTTCGCGACAGCGGATAGCGTTACCCAACCGAAGACATCGTTAGTGCGGCACTCATGCGTCCTCCTGAAGATAGGCGAGGCGCTCGGCGACGGCTGCGCGCACGCGGGCAACGACGTCTTCAACCTCGAGGCCGAGCCGCACGATGTCGTCGGCAAAGGGGTCGATGGAATCGTTCTGGAACGTCGCGCGTCGTTCCCGACGCAGGACCTCGCTCGCCCCGGGGGCGATGAAGACACCCAATCCCCGACGTTTTTCGACGAGTCCTTCCTGCTCAAGGATCGTGAAAGCCTTCGCCGCGGTCGCGGGGTTAATGCGGTAGGTCGTCGCGTACTCCGTCGTCGACATGACCTGATCTCCGTCGCCGAGATCGCCAGCCAGGATCTGCGCGCGAATGTCGGAGGCGATCTGCAGATAGATCGGTTCGGGTCCAGAGAAATCCACGACACATCTCCTTTGGTTCCTTACTTAACCAATAAACCATAGAACAAGGCTCGACGTCAACCACACCTCAGCAATTCGCGAACACAATAGTTATCCACAGCCTTGCATCGAGGGGTTTCGCGTTCTCTAAAGCTCCGCTAGTGTGACCCACATGACATTTTCGACGCGTCCTCTCGCCCGCGTATCGATCGCATGCGCGGCTGCCGCACTGACCTTGTCGGCCTGCTCTGGCAAGGGCTCGACTGGAGGCCCGACGACGCCCACACCATCAGCGTCCGCATCAGCGAGCACATCCGCCGAAGCTACGCCCGCACCTGGCGAGTGGATGCTCGAGGACCTCAAGGTCGGTGCCAAGGTCCCCAAAGAAGACCTCGAACGTCTCTTCCCCAAGTGGGAAGTCCCCGAGCCGCCAGCAACGCTGACGGTCCTCAGCGAGCAAGGCGCAAAAGATGCGGCGTTGTACTTCGACACTCTCATCGACACTTCGATGGCCGAAAGAAAACCTGACTACTTTAATAGAATCGATAGCGGCGACTGCAATAACTGCGATGCCGTCAGGGCAGCAACGACCACAGCCGAAAACAAGAAATGGCACTACGCGCCCGCCGAGATCCATGAGGTAACTGCTGACCCGGCGCCAAGAGGCAATGCTTATGGCGTCAAAATATCGCGGACTAACCCGTTATCCATTCGCCTCGGAGACTCGGACACAACAGTCAAAGAACTCCTAAAAGATACGGATTCGACGAGCTATTACGTCGTCGGATTCATCGACGGACAGTGGGTGCCAGGTTTCGTTAAATTGGACCATCTGCCATGGTAACCATCGGACTCGCAATCAGCCTGTCCATCAGTGGACTGATATGGACTCAGCCCGTCTATACTCCTCCCGCCGAAACCAGGACCGGATGTGAGTGGGCGCAGGAATCCTCGAATTGCGGAGGAAAGGAGGAAGGCGAAGAGGAAGCCAACGATGGTTTTCTCGAGAAGTCCAAGCCTGGAAAGAAAAATCCCCAGCCTCCTGTTTCACGATCGCCACGTCCTAAGCCAGAGGGGCCACCGGAGGAGAAGTATCCAATGCCGGCCCCGGGTCTGGAGTTCATCGCGCTTTGCCCGCATCCTGATGACCCCAAACGAGAAATCGAATGCCGTAGCTTCGGTGACGGCGAGGGGCCTGACCCGGTCAAGGTCGTGGTACAGCCCGTCGACCCGGGACCACCGCGCCCAGTGACGATCGAGGAGTTCAAGAACTTCCCGGTCGCCAAGGGCGAGATTCTCCTACAACCCGACCAAGGGCACCACACGGTCAACATGCCGGTCGTTGCCGCCACCACGGCACGGCAGCACATCGTGTCTGGAGAGATACTGGGCTACCCCTTCCACGTGCGCTTCACGCCAATTAGTTACACGTTCGACTACGGGGACGCCACAGACCCGATAACTACGAGTGACCCGAACTCGCCATACCCGAACAACCGGTTCTGGCACGAATGGCCACGCACCGGAACCTTCACCATCTCCGTCACCACCACATGGTCCGGAGCCTACCAAGTCGCAGGCTCTCCCTGGGTCGACGTCGAAGGAACCCTGACCACGACGGTCTCTAGCGAGCCGCAGCAGGTCAGCGAGTACCACATCCTGCTCAAACACCCCGACACACCCGACGATCCCGGCTACGGCGGCTACCCCGGAACCCCAGGCAACCCCCTACCACCCGATGAACTACCCGGCCGTCCCGACCACACCATCACACCGCCCGATCCTGTTCGAGAAGACTCCCCCACGTGACCACCACACGTTCAACACGCCCACGGTTCCCCGTCTTGATAGTCGGGGCTGCCGCAGCACTCGCCCTCTCCGCGTGCGGTACCACCAAATCGGAAGAGGTATCTCGAACGCCGGCGGTGATGTCGTCCGTGGCCGAAGCCACGACCCAGTCCACTGAGTCAACCCCCGCGCCAGGCGAGTAGACGCCCGAGGACCTCAAGGTCGGAGCGAAAGTTCCCAAGAAAGACCTCGAGCGCCTCTTCCCCAAATGGGCTCTTCTGACTTGAGTGTGGGTTAGAGGTTCAGGCCGCCGCCGACCAGGAGCATTCTGAGGCGATAGTTCTCGGGGGGACTGTCAGATAAACGGTGTGTGGGTCCGGCCTGATCCGAAAGGAGATGGCCGTGACTGACACGACCGATGCCGTCATCGTTAATGACGAGATGATTGATCCCGTGACCGGAGAGATCATCAATCAGAAAGACCTCGCCGAGCGCCTGCTGGCGGAGGCGAAGGAGCACGAGGGTGTCAGGAAGTTTGTGTGTGAGGCTCTGATCTAGAAGGAGTTTCACCGATAATGACTACGGTGTCACCGAAGAAAAGCCACGACCCGGCG
>NZ_MQVR01000071.1 GCF_001907295.1 Bowdeniella nasicola | reverse complement strand
CTCGCGGATTCCGCAACCTCGAGAACTACCGACTCCGAATGCTCCTCATCACTGGCGGCCTGGACGCATCAACCCACACTCAACTCTGAAGAGCCGCAAAACCTGAGAAACAAAGTTCGTACAATCGTAACTGAAGGATTGATACCCCCTATTTCGATTAGTGGCGTGCTTATTTGCATAAGCAACAGCGTTGCGACGATTGTACGACCGCGGAACTGCTCGGACGGATACAGAACCCACATTTTGAACGTCGGGTAAGAGAAGTTCGAGCGAGTCCCCCGTCGATCGTGGATCATCAAAAGCTCTAGAAATATTCACATTGTCATCAATGTTCTCATAGATATCGAAGAACTCCAATAGCGCCAGGTTTATATCACTATCAAATCCATCAAGGTACACCAGCTTCTGCACCTCCCTCCAATTGGTCACATTAAGCTCCGCGGGGAAGTCAGGTCTGTCAGAAAATGACGACTTATAAAGCTCGGCCGCCGCCTCAAATGCCGCTTCAGGCGCATTAAATGTCGGATAGAGAAGAAGTCTTTCCGATCCGTCCTTCAGCTCGTTATTTCGAGCTTCTGGGATATCTCTGTAATTGTTCGCGAGGTCTGACAAGAATGACCTCAATTTCGAAATCTGACCGGTGTCATCGGAGCGTTCTATTGGTTCAGAACCACTCATTGGGCCTCGTGTTTCTGACTGCATATCCGCAGCAATAGCCACCGGGCTACACATAAGCACAGAAATTACCAACAAGCTCAAGATCTTCTTCACTCTTATCTCATCTCTCCATTGAGTGACATCTACATTGTACCTGGGGTCGATGCTACACCGCATTAACACTACTCGCCTCCTACGTTTGTATGATCCACTCCCTCGAAACATGCGACTCAGGTCGTAGTTTGGAGCTGGACTAAAGTGGGGCTTGGCGGGGATTGCTGGTGAGAAGAGTCCAACAGCGAAGCTAGAGGATCCTCATATTGTCCTCTCGCCGACAAGTGCTTGGACGCGATTGAGCGTCAAACTAACCTAGCGTGGGCGCCGCATCTTCGCGAGCTTGGCTTCAGTGCGTTTGATCCGCCACTTTTTGTATGCACCAATGATGCCGCCCCAATAGGATGTCTCGGGTTCCTTGGGCTCAGCGTCCGGATTGAGCGAGGGATCGGGATTGAGCGCGCCGGTCATCGCTTGGAAATCCCAGTTCAGTGTTCGAGGATCCGAGACGGTGACATAGTTGGGCGATTCATTCTGGCGAATTTCCTCCGGCGAGTTGGGCGTGACCGGGGCCGGAGCGTTGGCGGTAAATGCCGCCATCAGCAACGTGACGCGGGCAATCAGGTTGACCCACAACAGCAGGGTGACAAGTGCGGTCGCACCAGCTAGCACAGGATTATTGCTGACCGAGCCCACAGCGGCCGTTCCCACGGCGCGAAGCACCGACGAGGCGATCGCTGCAAGCCCCGCCCCCATCACGAGGTCCTTCTTTGGCACTCGCATTCCCGCCACGAATCGGAAGAGGAAGACAAAGACTGCAAAGTCGACCGCAGCGGCGATGAGGAAGGAGACGGCACGCAGCAAGAAGCCCGCGACAGCCCCCTCAACGCCGAGCCAGTCCAGGATCGCGGTGCCGAGCGTGCCCGCGGCGATGCCGAGCGCCGAAGTGACAAGCACAGCGAGAGCAAGGACAACGAATCCGGACAGGTCTTTGAGCTTGCCAACAACGAAACTCACCGGGGCGCCGACGATGCCGAACATCTTTTGGATCGACGTGCGAAGTGCGGTCATCACCGCGAGCGCCGACCACAGCAGGACCACGAACGCGATGATGGACGTCAAGTTCAACGCCGTATCGAGCACGAGACTGTCGGGGCTGACCAAGCCATCATTGGATCCGTTGTCAATCATTCCCGGCAGCGCGGTATTGACCGAGTCGATCACCGAGGTGCGCAGCTGGTCATTTCCGCCGAGCACCGCCATGAAGATCGTCCACCCGATGGCTAATGCGGCGAAGATGGAAAACAGTGCGGCATAAGCGATACCACCGGCTAAGTAAAATCCCGAGGCCATCGATAGGCGCGACATAGCGCGACCGACGCGAGTGGATTGGTACCACGTGAAGATCGCCTTGGCTTTGCCCACGGCGCTCGATTCACTCGCAAGCAACTCTTTGAGGGAGATCTTCTCAACTGCGACAACTGTCGCCTCGTCAATTCGCGGGTTATCTTCCAGGCTGGTCATGGAGCCAGGCTATCGATGGTGCAGGCTCCAGGCGACATTTACCGCGATCCCGGTCCGCTGAGTTTCACGCACTCTTGCTCGGACCAGCGCTCCAGCGATGGGCCGGTAACAACACACATATCGGTGACGAGACTGCTGCCAGAGAAGTCCGCCATATGCTCGCGAACCGCGTCGAGCTGAGCATCATCATCGATTTGGGCGAGGGTGATGTGCGGGACGAATGGGAACCTAAAATAGGCGCCGGGTACACCCGCCTTGAGCTGGCGATGCAATCGGAAGATGGATTCGCGTCCCCGCGCAATGTCGAGATAGACGACGGGCGAAATCGGCTCGAAGGTACCGATCTCCCCGGACGACACTTCAAAAGGCGAGCATGTTTCCCCCACCGTAGCGGTGTGCGCTATGAGCGCGTTGATCTCACCAGCGCTGGCCCGCCATGGCGGCAGCACGGTGATATGGGTCGGAACTTCGATGCCGGGCGGAAGGGAGGCCGACCGAGCGTCGCGGACCGCGCGCGCTAGCGATCCCGACAAGGGCAGGATCACACAGGCGTAGAGACTTCGGGACGCAACCATCCAGGTCAGCTTATCGGCTCGACGATTTTCACGCCGCCAGCCGTTCGATCTTGTTCGATTGTGTTTGTTTTGCAACAATAGGACCATGAGCAAAGCAGCTAACGGCGGGCCACCCCTTCTGGCACGGCAACGCCAAGAGAGAATTCTTGCCTGGGTCGAAGATCATGGCGCCGTGCGAGTCGCGGAAATCGTCTCGAGCCTGGGAGTCTCGGAGATGACCGCGCGTCGCGATATCACCGAACTTGTCGACCGCGGACTCGTGGATCGCGTCCACGGTGGCGCGGTCGCGCTCGAGCCGGCCGCTGTGGAGCCCTCCTTTGAATCAAAGTCGATTCAGTACGTGAGTGAAAAGGCCCGCATCGCCGAGGTCGCGGTCCCTCGAATCCGGCCCGGCGAAGCCGTGGCTCTCACCGCTGGCACCACGACCCTCGCCGTTGCCCGAGCCCTGACAACACTCCCCCACTTCGCAACGCTCACGATCGTGACAAACTCGCTGCCGTCCGCTCAAGTGCTGTACGAGGCGACTCTGCAAGCCCGGGCCGAAGGCAAGACCGCACCAACCGTCATGCTCTCGGGCGGCAAGCGCACCCCGTCCGACGCGCTCGTAGGCATGCTCGCGATTGAAACCTTCCAGCAGCTGCGCCTCGACTGGGTCTTTGCCGGCGCACATGGCTATGACCTGGAAGTCGGACTCATGACGCCCAACATGTCGGAAGCGGCAACGAACACCGCAATGATTGAGGCCTCCCGCACGGTCGTCGCGGTCCTGGACCACACCAAGTGGGGCGTTGCGGGCCTGCGAAGCTTCTGCCATCCCTCTCGCATCGGGGTCATCGTCACCGATCAAGAACCCGATAGGGCGACGCGGGAATCGCTCGTCAACCATGGAATTAACCTGGAGGTCGCGAAACGCGATGCGTAAAACTACCACTCGCATGGCAGATGGCCGCGAGCTCATCTACTTCGATGATTCCGAGCCCTATGCTTCGGGGAAGGCCACCAGGCGGCTTGATGACCCGCGCCCGCTACCCGATCGATTCGAGTCCATGAGCGCGGGACCTCAAATGCGACAGTGCCCCCTCACCGGCGAGTGGATTCCGATGGCCACCCACCGGATGAACCGTACGTTCCTGCCGCCCGCTGACGCCAATCCGCTCGCGCCTGCGCGGCCCGGAGCCGAGTATCAAGACGGCGAAGTTCCCGACACCGACTACGACGTTGTCGTCTTTGAAAACCGCTTCCCGTCCCTGCTTGCGGTTCCCGGCGAGGACACCGGGATCGTCCACGTCGATGGCGAGGAGCTCTTCGCCGCTGCTCCGGCGGCAGGCCGCTGCGAGGTCATCTGCTTTGGCCCGCGCCTGGAAGAAAATCTCGTCGACATGGGCCCCAAGCGCATGCGCACCGTCATCGAAGCGTGGGCGGATCGCACCCGTGAGCTCAGCGAGCTCGAGGGCATCAAACAGGTCTTCTGCTTCGAAAACCACGGCGAGGAAATCGGCGTCACCCTGCACCACCCCCACGGTCAGATCTACGCCTACCCCTACATTCCGCCTCGCACCGCCGCGATGCTGCAGCGCGCTACCGCCTACCGGCACGCCACGGGACGCCAACTGCACGAAGACGTTCTCGCGGCCGAACTGCGCGCGGGAACCCGCATCCTTGCCGAAGGCGAACACTGGGTGCTGTATGTCCCGGTCGCTGCGAAGTGGCCGATTGAGGCCCACCTCGTGCCGCGCCGCAACGTTCCTGACCTCGCCGCACTGAACGAGGACAAGAAATCTGAGCTCTCCCACATGTACCTGGATCTGCTGGCGGCCGGAAACTACTTCTTCGCGGACAAGGTCGGCAAGCTCAACATGCCCTATATCGCCTCGTGGAACCAGTCCGTCATCGGGCCCGGTCGCGAGGACCTCCGCCTATACCTGCAGTACTTCTCCTTCCTGCGCTCGCCCGGCAAGCTGAAGTACCTGGCCGGATCCGAATCGGGCATGGGCGCGTGGATCTCGGATACCAGCCCCGAGAACATCGCCGAACGCTTCCGCAGCGCACTCGCTCTCGCCTCCGCCGAACGACCCACGCGGTGAGGGAAATGACGACCTGGCAGACTTCGGAGCCGTTGAGCCTCGCCGCCGGCGCCGAGCGCGTGACGCGCCTGGCTGAGAACGCCTTCGGTGCGTCCGAGCGCCCCGCCGTCATCGGCTCGGCGCCCGGCCGAGTCAACCTCATTGGAGAGCACACCGACTACAACGGCGGGCTCGCCCTGCCGATCGCCCTGCCCCACCGCACGTTTGCTCACGTGCGGCTGCGCGAAGACCGTACCGTTCGGCTCACCTCCGCGCAGGCCGACGGGGTGGTCGAGATCTCGCTCGATGATGTGGCCCCCGGCGCGGACCTCGGCTGGGCCAGCTACGTCGTGGGCGTCGCGTGGGCTGCCGAGCAGGCCGGGCTCTTGCAACGCTGCCCGGGCTTCGACATCGCCATCGACTCGTGCGTGCCCTTCGGTGCGGGCCTGTCCTCCTCCGCCGCGTTAGAGTGCGCCGTCGCGGTAGCGCTCGCGACCGCGACCGGCTCCCCCCTTACGCTCGGCGATGACGAGACCCGCGCGCGCTGGGTTGAGGCGTGCGTGCGGGCCGAAAACGAGATCGCGGGCGCCCCGACCGGCGGCATGGACCAGGCCGCGTCACTGCGCGCCCACGAAGGTCACGCGCTCGCCCTCGATTGCCGCACCGGCCAGATCTCCCACGTGCCGCTCGACCTCGAAGCGGCAGGCGCAACGCTCCTCGTCGTCGATACGCGGGCACCACACGCGCTGGTCGATGGGCAGTATGCGGCCCGGCGCGCCGATTGCGAGCGGGCCGCGCAGCTGCTCGATATCCCGCTGCTCGCCGACATCACCGATCTCGATTCGGTGCTCGCCCAGCTCGCCGAGCGGGCACCTTCGGCCGACCGCGACCGCCTGGTTGCTCGCACCCGCCACGTCGTGACCGAAATTGGCCGCACGCGCGGCTTCGTCGAGCTGCTTCAGGACGGCGCGCTTACCACGCCCGAGGGCAGACACGCGCTCGGCGAGCTCATGTTCGCCTCGCATGCCTCCCTGCGCGATGACTACGAGGTGACGTGCCCCGAGCTCGACCTCGTGGTCGAGACGGCCCGCTCGGTGGGCGCGATCGGCGCACGTATGACGGGCGGCGGATTTGGCGGCAGCGCCATCGTCCTTACCACCAGCGAGCGTGCCGCTGATACCGCGGCCGCGATCCGCGCGGCATTTGCGGAAGGGGGCTTCGCCGAGCCCCACCTGTATGCCGCAATCGCAGCCGCGCCGGGCTTTGCTCATGACACGATTGAGCCATGACCTTCGTTGCCATCATTCCCGCGGGGGGTGCGGGCACGCGCCTGTGGCCCCTGTCGCGACGCCACCACCCCAAGTTCCTGCTCGACCTCACCGGCTCGGGCTCGAGCCTGCTGCGCTCGACCGTTGACCGCCTCGAATCGCTCGCCGATGAGACCCTCATCGTCACGGGCGCCGCGCACGCCGAGGCCGTCGCCGCGCAGACAGGCCTGCCTACCACGGCGATCATTACCGAGCCGTCAGGCCGCAACTCGCTGCCCGCGATCGCGCTCGCGAGCGCGATCGCGGGCCGCCGCTACGGGGAGGAGGTCCTTGTCGGCTCCTTTGCCGCCGACCACGTCATCGACAATGAGGACTCCTTCCACGATGCGGTCCTGACCGCGCTCACGTGCGCGGAAGATGGCTACATTACGACGATCGGCATCACCCCGACGCATGCCGCGACGGGCTTCGGCTACATCAAACTCGGCAGCGAGCTCGAACTGTCCGCTGCCGAGACGCCGGATTCCAAGCCGGAGCTCGCGATCGCGGCGACGATGCTCGCCCAAACCTCCCTGCACGTGACCGGCCCGCATCCGATCGCTCCCCCGCTGCCCGCCTACCGCGCCAGCCAGTTCGTCGAAAAACCCGATGCGGAGCACGCTAGCGCCTACCTGGAGTCCGGCGAGTACGTCTGGAACGCGGGAATGTTCGTCATGCGAGCCGATGTCCTGGCGCGCCACCTGCGCTCGCTCATGCCGGATTTCGCGGACCGTATCGATGCCATTGCGCAGGCGTGGGACAGCGAAGACCGGCAGGCTGCGCTAGTCGCGCACTGGGATGCGCTCGAGGCCATCGCGATCGATCACGCTATAGCCGAGCCGGTCGCCGCGGACGGCGGCGTCGCAGTCGTTCCCGCGCCCGCCGATCTCGGCTGGGATGACCTGGGAGACATGGCGGCGCTGCGCCAGCATCTCGACGTTGATGTCTCCGAACATGCCTTCGCGCTCGACGCCCCTGGCGCGCTAGTCGTCGATCACCGCACCGGTAGCGACCTCCCCCTGGTCGTGGCGAAGGGCATCGAAAACGTCGTCGTCACGCTCACAGACGACGCCATCCTCATCACGACCGCAGACCAGGCACAGGGCGTCGGCGAGATTCCAAAGTGGCTCGCCGAACGCGGTCGCGAGGACCTGATCTAGCCGCGGTTTCGTCCGGCATTCTCCGGCTGCGCCATCAGTTAGAGATCGTAGCTGATGGTGAGAGGAGCGTGATCGGAAAAGCGCTCTGCCCACGTGGGGGCTCGGAAAACGTGCGCCTCGCGGGCGGCGCTGGCAAGCCCCGGGCTCGCCATCTGGTAGTCGATGCGCCAGCCGGCGTCGTTGTCGTAGGCCTTGCCACGCCACGACCACCACGTGTACGGCCCTTGGACCTCGCCGGCGAGCTGGCGGTGGACGTCGACGAACCCGAGTTCGTCAAACCACCGATCTAGGTGGTTGATCTCGTCTTGCAGGACGCCCGCGGTCTTGTTGTAGTTGCCCTTCCAGTTCTTGATATCGCGCTCGGTGCGCACGATGTTGAAGTCACCGGCGACGAGGACCTCGCGAGTGCCAGCGGCCATATCTGATGCGAGCGCCTGCAGCCGCTCGCCGACCCGATCGAGGTGGGCGTATTTGAAATCCATCTTCTCGGTGCCGACGGTGCCAGAGTGCAGATAGGTCGAGACCACGGTGAGGGGACGGTCCAGGCCCGGGACGTTGAGATCCACCTCTAGCCAACGCCCCGAGTCGACATCGGGCTCATCCTCCGTCAAGCCCGTGCGAACCTCGCCGTGCGGCAGCGCTGAGATGACCGCGACGCCGGCGCGGCCCTTCAGCCGCGAATCGTGCAGGTGGATCGTGTCATCGGTATCGAACACCTCATCCAGCTGGGCACGGTTTGCCCGCACCTCCTGCAGGAGCAGGACATCGGGCGCGGCGGAGGTGAGCCACTGGGGCATGCCACGGCGGGAAGCCGCACGAATTCCATTGACGTTCACGGTAGAGATCGACAGCATGCCCCTATGGTCGCACGGAGTACGGACGCCTTGACCACTTGAGAACTTTTCTCAATACTGAAGCAATGGAGTTCTCTCCCGCTGACTTGGATCTCATCTCCGCCCACCGTGACCGGCTGCGTGCTCTCGATCCGGCCCTTGCGATCGGCGCGGAGCCGCCCACGCTCGAGCTGACCGACCACGTGATTCGCGCGGGCGGCGGCCTCGCGCTGCTGAGGCACCGCAGCGCGGACCCCGCCGATCCGCACTCGGCATGGGGCCCGCTTCGCACCTCCCAGTTGACGTGTTGGCACGACGGCAACCTGTCGGGCCTGGTGGACCTCGTCACGGATGCGGTGGCCGCGGCGGCCGCGCACTGGAGGCTCGATGCCTCGGACCGGGAGACGTGCCTCGCGGCGTTTAGCCCGGCGCGGGATACGGCAGTCACAGCGGCCCTGCTCGAGACGGGCTTTGCTCCCATCAGCCAAACCGGGGTTCTTACCGACCTCGCACGCCTCGCGCCCGCACATGAGCTACCCGCGGGCCACACGATCGCCCCCTTAAGCGAGGCGACAGATGAACAGGTCCTGCCGTTGATCGAGGCGCTCGGGGACGAGGAAGCCGACTACCTCGTGACGTACCCGCGTCCCGTCTCTCCCGCACGCTCGCTCGTGGCGGAGGCCCGCAGCAGTGGCGCTCGCACCTCATTTGTAACTCGTAGCGGTAAGCGCGTCGTCGGGATCGTCACGACGAACGAGCCTGGAACAAGCGACGATCCCGCGGATAAGCCGTGGTTCGCGCGCAGCACGTCGCTGGCCCGGGTCGGATACTTGGGCCTCGCCTACGTCGTGCCCGACTTCCGCGGGCGCGGCGTGATGAGCTCCCTCGTCACGGCGGCACACGCCGCGCAACGCGAAATCGGTACGCGCGCGATGATCGCGGACTATTCGGTCACGAACCCGTACTCCTGCTCGCTGTGGCACAAGACGGGCTACCGCCCGCTGCACCACACGTGGCGGCGGCGCGTGCCGGTGAGCTAGGCGCGTTCGGCGGCTTCGACGACGTTCACGAGCAACAGCGCGCGCGTCATCGGGCCGACGCCTCCGGGGTTCGGGGAGAGCCACGATGCGACCGCATCGACGCCGTCGGCGACGTCGCCGTATAGGCGTGCCTTGCCGGTTTCCTCATCGACGACGCGCGAGACGCCGACGTCGAGGACGATCGCACCGGGCTTGACCATGTCGGGCGTGATGATGCCCGCAACGCCCGAGGCGGCGACGATAACGTCGGCGGAGCGGACCTTATCGGCCAGGTCCTTCGTGCCCGTATGGCAGCTCGTCACGGTCGCGTTGACGTCCTTGCGGCCCATGAGCAGGCCGATCGAGCGGCCGACCGTCGTCCCGCGCCCCACGACGCACACGTCGGCGCCGTTGAGGTCGATCCCGTGGCGCTCGATGAGCTCGATAACGGCACGCGGCGTGCACGGCAGCGGGGTCGTGATCTCCTCGCTGATGCGCAGCACGAGCCGCCCAAGGTTCGTCGGGTGCAGGCCGTCCGCGTCCTTGTCCGGGTCGATGAGCTCGAGCAGCGCGTTGGTATCGACGCCCTTGGGCAGCGGCAGCTGGACGATGTAGCCGGTGCATGCCGGATCATTGTTGAGCCGTTCGATCGCGGCTCGGATATCGGCCTCGCTCGCATCCGCGGGCAGGTCCTCGCGGATCGAGGCAATGCCGATCTCGGCGCAGTCGCGATGCTTGCCCGCGACGTAGGAGACCGAGCCGGGATCCTCACCGACGAGCACGGTGCCGAGCCCAGGGGTGACGCCGCGTTCTTTCAGCTTCGCGACCCGCGCCTTCAGTTCCTCTTTAATCTGCGCGGCTGTGGCCGTGCCATCGAGGACCTTGGCATCGCCTACCCAGCCGCGCCTCACTGCTGGAGTCCCTCGTACAGCGGGAAGTCTTCCGTCAGCTTGGAAACGCGCGCCTTCAGGGCGTCGACGTCGGCGCGATGACCGTCCTTCAGCGCGGTCGCGATGATGTCGGCGACCTCCGAGAACTCAGCGGCTCCGAAGCCTCGGGTCGCGAGCGCCGGCGCGCCGATGCGCAGCCCGGAGGTGACCATCGGCGGGCGCGGATCGAACGGGATCGCGTTGCGGTTAACCGTGATGCCCGCGGCGTGCAGGAGGTCTTCGGCCTGCTTGCCATCGAGTTCGGAATTGCGCAGGTCGACGAGCACAAGGTGGACATCGGTGCCGCCCGTGAGGATCGAGACGCCGGAGTCCTTCATGTCCTCGGCAAGCAGCCGCTCGGCGATGATCTTGGCGCCCTCGATCGTGCGCTCCTGGCGATCCTTGAACTCGGGCGTACCGGCGAGCTTAAACGCCGTCGCCTTGGCGGCGATGATGTGCATGAGCGGGCCGCCCTGCTGGCCGGGGAAAACGGCCGAGTTGAGCTTACGTCCGAAGGTCCCACCATCGGAGGACAGGATGAGGCCGGAGCGCGGGCCGCACAGCGTCTTGTGGACCGTGGAGGACACCACGTGAGCGTGCGGCACGGGGTTCGGGTGCAGCCCTGCGGCGACGAGCCCGGCGAAGTGCGCCATGTCGACCCACAGGGTCGCGCCGACCTCGTCGGCGATCTCGCGGAAGGCGGCGAAGTCGAGCTGACGCGGGTATGCGGACCACCCGGCGATGATGACGCGCGGCTCATGCTCGCGGGCCGCCTCGCGTACCTTGTCCATGTCGACGAGGTAGGTCTGCGGATCCACGCCATAGGCCTTGGCGTCGTACAGCTTGCCGGAGAAGTTGATCTTCATGCCGTGGGTGAGGTGGCCGCCGTGGGCGAGCTCGAGGCCGAGCAGGGTGTCACCGGGCGAGGCGATCGCGTGTAGGACGGCCGCGTTGGCGGTAGCTCCTGAGTGCGGCTGGACGTTGGCGTAGTCGGCCCCGAATAGCGCTTTGACGCGTTCGATAGCGAGGTTTTCCGCGATGTCGACCTGCTCGCAGCCGCCGTAGTAACGCCGGCCGGGATAGCCCTCGGCATACTTGTTTGTGAGCACCGAACCCTGGGCCTGCAACACGGCGCGAGGCACGAAGTTCTCGGAGGCGATCATCTCCAGGGTGTGACGTTGCCGGTCTAACTCCCCGGTCAGCACGTCGGCAATCTCTGGATCGATCTGAGCTAGTGGGGCGTTAAGGACATCCTGCGTCACGGGTACCTGCTCCTAGGTTTCGGCCGTCATCGGCGCCGAATCGATAATGGGTGACGAGGTTGAGCCTAGCGCAGATCAGTCGGCGGCGGGGGCGCCGAAAGCGTCGACGAGATCGTCATCGTCTTCGTCTTCTTCGCCAAGCACCCGGCGCAGGTAGGAGTAGGTCAGTTCGCCGGCGTATTCATCGAAATCATCGTCGTGGCCGGGCATCCCGGGGATGTCCAGGCTCGCGCGCTTGTCCTGCGCGGTAAAGACCCACACCTCGGAGATGTCCTCGGGCAGGTATTCCAGTACCTTGAGCAGCAGCGCCGTCCCGATCCCCTGCTTCTGCAAGTCGGGCGTGACGGCCAGGCGGCCAAGCTTGGCGCGGGTGCCATCGATCGCGACGCGGATCGAGCCGACGAGCCGCGTGCCAATCCATGCGCCGAGGGTCACAACGTCCTCGCGTGCGAGGTCCTTATCGATGTCCTCTAGTGATTCGGTGAGCACCGGCAGGTGCGGATCGCCGTAGACCTGCGCTTCGGTCACGAACGCCGCGCGGCGCACGGTCATGAGTTCTCCGGCGTGCTCGGCGGCGATGAGGTCGATTCTCACGTCAGACACGGCTGTCCTCCTAAAGATGGCTCTGCCCCGAGCCTACGGTGTTTTCAGGCTCGGGGCATCGCGGGAATCGACGGAGCTGGCGGCTATCCCTTGACGGAACCCGACATGCCGTGTGTTGCCTTGCTCCGCCCATCTGCCGAGTCTTCCGCCCCTTATGGAAGCTGAATGGTGGACACAATAACGGCATGGTCAGAAGAACCCAG
This sequence comes from Bowdeniella nasicola, assembly GCF_001907295.1. Taxonomy (GTDB): domain Bacteria; phylum Actinomycetota; class Actinomycetes; order Actinomycetales; family Actinomycetaceae; genus Bowdeniella; species Bowdeniella nasicola. Next base: position 1,179 of record NZ_MQVR01000071.1, on the reverse strand, counting down.
ATCCATTTCGGAGCATTTCACTGCAGCGAGATTCCCCGAGATGAGGATGTGGTCAATGCGAGCGCGCAAGAACGACGGAATACTCGTTGGCCACGAACCGTTGCCTCGCGTTTCGCACTGGTTTGCCGTCTCCTGCGGATGTCGTAGGGAGGTTAACGCTCCGTGTCTCAAGGTTGCATTGAAGTCACCAGCGACAATGAGAGAGCCTTCGTAAGCCTTAACATAGTCAACAGTTCGTTCAAGGTCTGCCTTCCACTTGCCCATCAAACCCGGCAGGGGCGGGGCCACATGCACGCCGATGATCCGGGGCAGTCGTTGATCCTCAAACTCGACAGCAACGGTACCGAAAGAGCTGATGGGGCCCAATGCTCGATGGACCGGACCAAGTCGAGAGTTAACCCATATCGTCGTTGGGGCGATGTTCCCCGAATAGTCATCTGGCAATCCATCGTTTTCAGTGCCAATAACTTCGCCAGACATGCCTAGCTTTTCGCTCAACTCAGACAGCTCAAACTCGGATGTCTCTGGCAAGACCATGACGTCCGGTTCATATCGAGCGTGGATGGATCGTAAATCTTCTTCACTCAAAGTGGATTGCGTGTTGAACGCAATTATCGTCAACGTGCTCGCGCTGGCGGGGTGAACCTCGACGATTCTGGGAGTGGTGAAGCCATCTGGGAAGACAACAAAAACTAGACCAGCCAGGAAGCACATGACCCCAGACACGACATCGAGCGGAGCACGACGACGCGACAACGACTTCCACACAACCCCAACTCCGACAACAACCAGCAAGCACCCTAGAGGAGCAGGGAAGGCGATCATCTGGGCAAACGGAATGATGGAAGACAGCGCGCGTGTAATGGGCAGCGATGGAGCAACGGCTAGGAGTAGTACAACCAGCGTCATTAGCATCGCGACCGCGCGGCCAACGCTCGCCACGAGCCTCCTTCGAATTCGATGTCGATTCTGATTCCCGCGCAGCGTTGAAAGAGCTACAACGTCGTTGTTTCCCAGCGATCCTCGCACCTACTTCAGTGTAACTAGGCCACCATGATTCGCAAGATACTCACAGCGGTCCGAATGACCTGCCCCCACGGTTAGGTCCGGACGTTGTGCGAGTCGTCGGTTTCGATTTGATGGGTGCACTGCCGAGCGTAGTCGGCCGGTGCGAGATAG
>NZ_MQVR01000070.1 GCF_001907295.1 Bowdeniella nasicola | reverse complement strand
GCAGTTCGAGGAACACTACTACACTGAAACCAGTCGGCCAGTGGTGGCTGACGTACCGCTATGAACTCTCCACCAAACTCGGGGCGATCCAGGCATCTGCTGGTGTGGTTTTCGCTCACCTGGTCTTTGGAGCTTTACCAGCAGACGAACGCCAGGCTTTATCGGCAAGGGCAAACCGAACCAGCCACCATCACCCACCTCGTTACCGAGGGGACGCTCGATGAAGCCGTCTTGCGTGCGCTTGATGCGAAGGATGCTACGCAGACTGCGTTGATTGACGCGGTCGCACAAGAAATCCACACAACCACTGAAAGGACACGCTCATGCATGTGATGACGAAATACCTCGACACTCGTAAGGCCGCGATTGCGGCGTTGCAGGATTATGCGGTGATGGAGCAGATCATCGACACCACCGACGATGCCATCAAAACTGCTTATGCTGATGCGGCCAGCCCAGCATCACCGCGCATGGACGGCACACCGCCCTCGGGTGATCTACACGCTTCGGAGAACAGGATCGTTGCAACGATCGATCGAATCGACACATACAAGGCTCGGTATGCGGAGGCCCGTCAGTACATGGATTGGTTCCTCCCAGCATGGGAAATCATCTCCGAGGACGACCGGTTGGTGTTGGAGGCATTCTTCCTCGGCGAAGGTACACAAGATGATGCGGTCCAGCAGATCTGCAACCACTTCTACGTCGAACGCACCACCGCCTACCAGAAGAAGTCCCGAGCACTGGCTAGGTTAGCGACCGCTCTCTACGGCCGTTTGTGAGGGGTTTGCACCCTTGCGCCAAAAGGTGTCAGGAACGGCGGATGCATTTAGCCCTTTTCCTTTGAGATGATGTAGGTGGTTGAAAAGTAGGAGAAGCCCCAAGAACCCACACACGGGAATCTTGGGGCTTCACCACATCCGGGAAGGAGTAACGCGATGCCGGTCAAACCAGCCTCCCCGTGCTCTCACCCTGGTTGTCCAGAGCTCACCCACGAACGCTACTGCGAGCAGCACGCGAAGGCGGAAGACGCACACTATCGGAAGTATCAGCGTGATCCGAAGATCAACCGCCGCTACGGCGCGCGTTGGCGCAAGATCCGCGCCGCCTACATCGCACAACATCCTTTGTGCGAAGACTGCCTAGAGCAAGGCAGCTATATGCCTGTCCAAGAGGTTCACCACGTTCTCCCGCTTGAGCACGGTGGCAGCCACGACTTTTCCAACTTGCGCAGCCTGTGCAAACCCTGCCACTCCAGGCAGAGCGCGTTAGACGGTGACAGATGGAGGCAAGCCCTTCAGGTCTACACCTACTAGATTTTTTGAAAATCGCGACATAACCACTAAGCACTTCCCCACCCTAAAAATATTGACCTTGTTCCCACGCCAAGTTACGGAACCAGTCGAGGATTCGGTTAGGGGTTGGGGGCATCGAATCTCTACAGCCTTGGCGAAGGTCAGCGGGCGGGGCCAACCGCGCGCAAAGTTCCTGAATCAAACAGGGTATTAACACTTCGTTATTTGTCGGCAGTGCCAGTGAGGGGTGAAATCCCGCTGAGTGTTGCTCGGTTTTCTTGTGTTTTGTCCGTCCGGATTTGGGTTTGCCAGGGACGTACAGGTGAGGGCGGAAAACTCTGGAGCTTCTCATCCGGTGTTCTGGATCCCTCCCTGTCAGGTGTTCGCCTGTCTTGAGTTAACAAACTGGTTTCTAAAAAGGAGGAATCATGACAGATCAAATGGTGCTAAAAACACAGCAATGGCTCAATCGCACCTATAGGAGCAAGGCTGGATTCGGTTCAGTCGTAGAGGACGGATATACCGGCTGGGGCACGGTCAACGCTTTGATTCGGGCTCTGCAAATCGAGCTGGGTATTACGACAACGGCGAACAATTTCGGACCGGGAACTATCAGTCGCTTCCAGTCTCGGTGGCCTAACGGCATCCACCAACAGGATGACGGTGCGCAGGAGACTTCTAATGTGTACGGCATTATCCAAGGCGCCTTGTGGTGTAAGGGATATTCTGCTGGTGCCAGCGATATCACGACTCACTTCTATAGCGGAACTGGAAAGGCTATCAAACAGCTTAAGAGCGACATGGGCATTGGTGGGGATTCCACTGTGACGCTCGACGTCATGAAAGCGCTGTTGTCAATGCAGCAATTCGTCCTGCTTCGCTCTTATGGGGGCATTTCAGCGATTCGGCAAGCACAGCAACAAATCAACCAACAGTATCGCGCTTATACCGGAATCATCCCAACCGATGGACTCTACGGTCGGGAAATGAATACTGCTCTGATTCAGGTCTTGCAAGCCATTGAAGGATTTAGCCCTGCGGAAGCCACAGGTAATTTCGGCAATGGCACCAAAGCGCGTCTAACAATAGTTACACCCAGCAATGCGGCAAGTTTACCGAAGTGGGCTTGGCTAGCTCAGGTTGCTCTAGTGTGTAATCGGATTTCTCCCGATATCTATCCTTCTGCACAAACCGCACTGTCAACGTTCGTTCCGCAATTCCAAGCAAAGTATCAGCTCCCACGAAGCGGGGTGGTCGACTCGACTACATGGATGAGCCTGTTGACCTCGAAAGGTGATCCGAATCGCGCCTGTAAAGCATGCGATACACGCTTCGAGATTACGGCTGAGCGACTCAACCTACTTAAGGCGAACGGCTATGCGATCGTAGGACGTTACCTGACTGAGCCGAATCAGGATTCAAAAGATCCGTCTGACTATTTCAAAGCTATTCGCCCCGGAGAACTTGAACGCATCACGAAAGGTGGGATGAAGTTCTTCCCGATATTCCAAGAGTATTCCACCGAATTGCGCCACTTCACTCGAGAAAACGGAACTCGCCATGCCACGCTTGCAAGGCAAGCAGCCCAGCGACTGGGTATTCCGGGAACGTATATTTATTTCGCTGTTGATTTCGATGCGACAGACCCTCAGGTCACAAGTCATATTCTTCCGTATTTTCAGGGTGTGCGTGGAAGCCTGGGAGGCGGATACAAAGTGGGTATTTACGCATCACGCAATATTTGTAGCCGCATCATTAAAGCCGGCTACGCTGGAAGCGCGTTCGTCTCGGACATGTCTACAGGATTTTCTGGCAACCTCGGCTTCCCTATTCCTGATAGTTGGAACTATGACCAGTTCACTGAAATCAGTGACTACAAGGGTGCTGGTTTTGACCTTGATCGGGTCGCCTATTCAGGTCAAGCTCCAGCAGTGGATCATGTTGCTCCTTCGAGTGCCGGTGGCGCTGGGCCCGACACCAGCATTGACTACAACAAGTTGGCTCCGATTGATCTGATCTGGCATTTAGAGAAACGCTTCGAAGAACTTCGTGCCAGTGGCAAGGTTGGAAAAGACTACGTTGCGGGTTCTCATGGTGCGGGAACGTGGATTGCTGTTCCGACTTGGCGTTGCATACTCAACTATTTAGCAAAAGCCTATCTGCGTGACGGTGGTAGTGGATCTGCGGTGAACTGGTCCGTGTCTGCAGAAAGTTTCAGGAGTGCTGACGCGAGCGTACTTGAGAAGGACGCTGTAGGCAAGAAGATCATCGCAGCATTGAATCGCTATATTGATAACACTTGGCGGCAATCCATGACCGACAAGACCGGAGAATCAGTTGATCTGGCGCATCTGGCGGCAACAACACTTGGATACACCAACTGGAATGTTATCCCTGATGCGTGGACTGGCTGGGCTGGAGACCTAGCTACTGCCATGGAGAATATTCAGAAAACGCTTGAGTGGAATCCCAGTGCGAACCTGGATCAGGTGGCCACAGCCCTAGTCGGTCAAGGTAACGATTACCGTCAGCATCCTGGCTTGAAGGGGTTAGTACTTGACAAGAAAAACGACAAGGGAGAATGGGAATCGGTAGGAAACAACTGTAACCGTGACGACCTCTGCTGTGATGGAGACGCCATTATCATCGCCAACACGCTAGAAAACGGCAATGATTCCAACAGCCATCTTCTGTCGGCAACACTGCGTGAGTACTACAACAACTCCAGCAAACTAGCCAACAGATTCAAGCGGATCGCCAGCAGTGTTAATGCCTCAAATGCTTCAGGAGCGTTGACAGCATTCGTTTCAGTCATGTCAGGAGTTCCAGGTGGGGTTCTAAGGCGAAAGCTAGCTGGTTCAATTTCCTCAGAGGTGATTAATAAAGCCTGTGAAAAACTAGCGAACTTCATTTTCTGATGGATCATTAGAGTCAGAAACATGGCAGGCTACCCGTTTTCGTATCGCTAAACGAATCAGGTAGCCTGCCATGAAAATAACAGCTGGGATTCCATAAAGTCCACACCATTTAACATCCCAAGGGGAATTTGGAGCTACTGGATACCAAATGTGATTTCCGGTTGAAAACACGCTGCCTCCAGTTGAAATCCAAAATGACATAATGTCAGCAACCAAGCCAAAGCAGTAAAGCAAGAGTGGCAAAACAAAAAAGTTTAGCTGCCAGTCTGCTACCTGGATTTTCCGGGTGATTAATAATGCGACTACAGCTATGAGAATCGGTTCAATGACTACCGCAGGGTACAGCACCCACACCAGGTCGCTGAGAAAAACAGTCTGGAATACCAGCACACATACGGCATAGACCAGAGCGATTTTGACGATATCACGCATCAGTGCCCTTTCCCTCACCATACCTAGTCAGAGATAAGCCAACTTCACTATTGACTGAAATCTCATCGATGTTAGAACTGTCTCCATGCCTGTCTAAACTGCCACGTAATAGGAAACCGCTGAGCGCTATCCTGAGGCAGGAATTTGTTTTGTTGGCTATTGTGGACGCGGAGCTTCTTAATCGCCCAGTCGTAGTGGCTAGGCGCCGCCGACACAAAATAGGAGCCCAGCGATGTGCCGCCTGTCCAGGGGAAATACTTCTTGGTGAATAGCTCCTCGTTGGTGAACTTGCCGATGAGCTCGATGATCTGCGAATGGCTCGAGGCCAGAATCTCCTGTATGTCGCCCAGTGGCGTGTCTTGGTATTGCTCCCAGATTTCCGTATTCAGTGCTGGCGTGGTTCGCCACGTGTGAGGTGCGGGCAGGAATGACTGGGCGGTCCCGTTTTGATTAGCGTCAACAAAGTCGAACAGCATCTTTTGCCACGCGTATAGGTGGGCAAGGACATCGCGTAGGTTCTTGTCTCTGCCCCAGTGGGGTTCAGGACGGTCGAAGTCAGCACCGAAAAACAGGCTGACCTTTTCTATCTCTGGTCGCATGGAGTCAATCAATGCTTGCAGCACATCCCATTGGGAAGTGGTTGCTTCTAACAGTTCCGTTTTCATTTTCGCTCGACCCATACCTAATTACAACACAAGACGGCACGAAATTAGTAGAGGAGGCTTACGCCGTGGCGAAAGACGGAACGAACCGAGGCGGACGCCGCGTCCGTGCGGGAGCGAAACCCGACCCGCTGAACGAGAAGCTCGCCGCAGGCCGCCCAACCACACGGCTTGAGGATCCGCTGAATGAGCCGTTCGACTTTGAAGGCTCAGACATTGGAGACGGTGCGGTACTTTCTGGTGAGACCATGCCTGAACCATCGGATTATCTCTCCGACATTCAGCGCGACGGCAAACCACTCGGCGCTGACCTCGTCTACCGAGAAACATGGCAATGGCTCGACCAACGCGGCTGTTCCCAGTTTGTTGCACCGCGCTTGATTGAAGCCTATGCGCAGGCATTCGCGCGTTATGTGCAGTGCGAGCAGGCGATCTCCAAGTTCGGCCTGCTTGGCAAGCATCCGACCACGGGTGCCGCGATCGCTAGCCCATTTGTGGCGATGAGCCAGTCGTTTGGGAAGCAAGCGAATGTGTATTGGTATGAGATTTACGAGATCGTGCGCGCCACCTGCACCACCGACTACTCGGGCGCAGCTCCTGGTGATGACGTGATGGAGCAACTGCTCAAAGCCCGCTCCTAAAACAACCCTTTTTCGTGCCTGCCTGTGTTTGACGGGTGGGCGTTTTGTTTCGCCCCTTTTGATCTGAAAGTGAGTGTGTGTATGTCTGTTACGAAGACTGCTGAGGCCGTGTGTGTCGGCCATCCCGATAAGCTCTGCGATCTGATCGCTGACACGATCCTTGACGATATCCTCTATGAGGATCCTGTTGCCCGCGTTGCAGTAGAAGTGATGGCATCTGGGCGACGGATTATCGTCACAGGTGAAATCACCACTACCTGCCGGCCGCGTATTCGTGAATCGGTGCGTTACGCGCTGGTAAAGGCGGGTTATGTGCCGTGGAAGTTCCTCGTCTTCGTCTGGACACACCGCCAATCCCCAGACATCAACGCAGGAGTCACCCGATCGCTCGAAGCACGGTTCGGTGACGACACCGAATTCGCCCTCCAAGGAGCAGGTGACCAAGGCACCGTCTTCGGTTACGCCACGGTCGAGACCCCGGAGCGTTTGCCATTGCCGCTTGTGCTCTCACACGAGATTTGCGCCCGCCTCGATAAGGCGCGCAAGGACGGCACGATCACCGGGATCAAGTCCGATGGTAAGGCGCAGGTGACAGTTCGTTACGACGATGTTGGTAGGCCCGTGGCGGTTGAGACGGTGGTGGTGTCGATCCAACACGAGAAGATCAAGGATCTGGATGAGCTTGCAGCTGAGGTCAAAACACTGATCGTCGCACCCGCGTGCAAACCGTACCTGTCGATCAGCGCCGACACCGAGATTCTCGTCAACCCCTCCGGATCTTTTACGGTTGGTGGGCCGAAAGCAGACACGGGTCTGACGGGCCGCAAGCTGATGGTCGACACCTACGGCGGACTCGCGCTCCATGGTGGTGGCGCGTTCTCGGGCAAGGACGCCTCGAAGGTTGACCGTTCGGGTGCCTATATGACGCGCCTGATCGCCCGCACGATCGTCGACGCTCGTCTGGCTCATGAGTGTCAGGTGGCGATCAGTTATGCGATTGGGAAAGCTGATCCGGTCGCCTTCACCATCGACACCCTCGGCACCGGCGAATACTCTGACGAGATCCTCACTGCTGCTGTACGGGAAGTGTTTCCGCTGCGCCCCGGAGCAATCATCGACGCCTTGAACCTTCGCAAGCCTGGCTTTACACAGTATTCAACCTACGGTCACTTCGGCCATGCCGGTCTGCGCTGGGAGAGCTCGTTCGCTCACGTTAATGCTTTAGGGAAGGCGGTGAAGAAGCATGCTCATGAAAACAATGCCAATAGCTGAGCTGAAGCCCGCTGACTACAACCCTCGTAAAGACCTCCAGCCCGGCGATCCCGAATACGAGAAGCTCAAGCGATCCCTGACCGAGTTTGGCTACGTCGAGCCCGTTATCTGGAACTCCACCACCGGGCATGTCATTGGTGGTCATCAGCGCTTGAAAGTGCTCGAAGACCTCGGCCACACGGACGTGGACGTGATCGTCGTGGAGCTGGATGAGACGCGCGAGAAAGCACTCAACATCGCGCTCAACAAGATCAGCGGCGAATGGGACCAGGACAAACTCTCACTCTTGATTGCCGACCTCGATGCTTCGGATTTCGACGCTGAACTCACCGGTTTCGATGACGCTGAGATCGCGCAGCTTATCGGCTCATTGGATGAGGGTGAGGTGGAGGATGACGAGTTTGACCTCACCGCCGCGTTAGAAGCTGCTACTTTCGTGGAGCGTGGGGATATCTGGACGCTTGGCCGCCACCGACTCGTGTGCGGCGACGCCACCAGCGCCGAGGACGTCGAGTTGTTGATGGATGGTAAGCGTGCGAATCTTGTGTTGACCGATCCGCCATATAACGTCGCCTTCGAATCAGGATCCGGATTGTCCATCAAGAACGACAAGATGGATGGCGATAAGTTCTACGATTTCCTGCTATCAGCGTTTTCGAACATGGTGGGCGTGTGTGAGAAGGGCGCATCCGCGTATGTGTTCCACGCTGACACTGAAGGATTGAACTTCCGTCGCGCTTTTCAAGATGCTGGTTTCTACCTGTCGGGCTGTTGTATTTGGGTTAAAGATTCCCTCGTATTGGGACGTTCCCCGTATCAGTGGCAGCACGAGCCGGTGCTATTCGGGTGGGTGAAGACGGGTAAGCACAAGTGGTACGCCGACCGGAAACAAACCACGATCTGGAACTTCGCCAAGCCCCGCCGCAACGCTAACCACCCCACCTCCAAACCGCTGGATTTGTTGGCGTATCCGATCGGGAACTCCACCCAGGCGAACACGATCGTGCTCGACACCTTCGCAGGCTCAGGCTCCACACTCATGGCAGCTGAGGCAACCGACCGCATCGCCTACTGCATGGAACTCGACGAAAAATACGCCTCCGTGATCCTGCGCCGCTACGCCGACGCCACCGGAGACGCCGCAGGAATCACGTGTCTCCGCGACAGCCAGCAGCTCGCCTACCTGGATGTCGTGAAGGCAGTGGATCGAGGCACCACATGACCGCGTTGACGCTTGGCTCTCTGTTTGACGGGTCGGGCGGCTTCCCACTCGCCGCCCTCAACGTCGGTATCCGCCCCGTCTGGGCGTCCGAGGTGGAGCCGTTTCCGATCCTCGTCACCACCACCCGTCTGCCCGCGGTCACCCACCTCGGCGACGTCAACACTATCGACGGCACCGTGATCGAGCCGGTGGACATCATCTCGTTCGGGTCGCCGTGCCAAGACCTGTCGGTCGCAGGACGGCAGACCGGGCTGGCAGGTTCACGTTCCGGCCTGTTCTTTCAGGCTGTTCGCATCATCAAGGAAATGAGGGAGGCGACTAATGACCAATATCCCCGATTTGCTGTCTGGGAGAACGTGCCGGGAGCCTTCTCCTCCAACCAAGGGGCGGATTTCGCCGCCGTCCTCACGAGCCTCATCCAGGTCGTCGCGCCGTCCGTCCCTGACGTGCCTGTTCCTGACACGCGGTGGGCCGACGCTGGGACCGTCGTGGCAGGCGGATGCTCGGTTGCGTGGCGTGTACTCGATGCGCAACATTTCGGCCTCGCCCAACGACGCCGCCGCATCTACCTTGTCGCAGATTTTGCAGGCCGATCCGCACCCGAGATTCTTTTTGAGCCCGCGAGCCTGCCAAGGAATCCTGAATCGGGCGGCACGCAAGAACAAGACCATGCCCACACCCCTGAAGCAAGCCTTGGAGGCCGTAGCAGCTCGGTGATATTGATGGATCATCATCCGCAGGACTCGAGGTTGACCGTCAACTCCTTGGGGGTGGTGCAGACGCTGACTGCCCGGATGGGCAACTCACCCACCAACGTCCCCATCCTCCTCGACGCCCCAGAGGAACGCAGGGTGTTTGGCCTGAATTCGATCCACCAGTCCCGCAGCGGTGGCGGCCACTACGGCTACGAAGCAGAAGTGTCGAAAACCCTCGACCTGAAAGGCGGAGAGCCGACCTGCAACCAAGGCGGCATGGTCATCTTGGAACCCGTCTATGCCGCATCCAAGGCCGACTATTTCACCCGCACCACCAAGGATCAGGCAGGTGCGCTGCTGGCCACGGATTACACCGACCCGCCCATGGTCGCCAGCTCGTCGCTGCGCCCCAGACGGTTGACGCCGGTCGAGTGCACCCGGTTGCAGGGCTTCCCCGACGACTGGTGCGACCAGCTCGCCATCACCGACCCCACCGATGCCCAGCTCGACTACTGGGTGGACGTGTGGGCCGAATGGAACCGCCTCCGAGGCGTTAGGCCGCGCTCCCGCAAGCAGGTCGCCAGCTGGCTCGCAGACCCGACGTCGGATTCGGCGCAATACAAGTTGTGGGGCAACGGGATCGCTTTGCCCGTGGCTCGCCACGTCCTTGAAAGACTGAAGAATTTTGCTCGCGCAAGGACTGGATAAGCGCTCGCACCTATGGCTGTATGTACATGACCAAACGACCCCCTAACTAGAGGAAAGAGGAGATGGAGGATGGTCATGAGTGATTTACATATTGAGATCAGCGAGATGCTCGAAGCGGGCATCAATATCTGGGACGTCGAGGAAGCCCTCGACATTGCACGAAAGTGGAACTTCCCGCTGGTTGCCGGGGCAATCGAACACGACGCAACCGGCTACCTGCAACTGGTCGAGTCTTGGTTTGACGGTGAGGGTGTGGCGGCATGAACCAAATTTCGTTCGTCCCGAACAAGAGCGGGCGTAAGAAACTCGCCAACACCATCGCCGCTCACCTTGGTCTCACGGCAGTTTATGCGGGAGCACCCACGTTCGACTACCAGATCGGAGATGCACGGTTGGACCGGGACTGGACCCTTCACCTCCCAGAGGACATCGACGCCGAAGCGCTCATTGAAGCCACACAGAAGGCCGGGTTCGCGCCCACGAGCGAGGAGTACGGGCTGACGCTTGCTTTCCCCACGACAGGTTGGGACGAAGCCACAGCCGCGAAGCTCGAAGCCCTGCTCGCCGCCAAGGGAGAACTCATCGCTAAGGCGCTGGGCATTCCGGCCACTCCGATGAATTTGAATGCGGTGGAGGGAACGGTTGAGTTTGCCTGGTTCGAACAACTTCCTGACGCGGAGGTGATCGAGGCGGCCAGTGTGCTCCTTCAGCTCATGATCGAGCAAGCCAAGACCTCCACCCGCATCTCACCGAAACCACCTGAACCAGGGAATGATAAGTATGCGATGCGCTGCTGGCTCCTACGCCTGGGCATGATCGGCGACAGCTACAAGCACGTGCGCCGAGTCCTGCTGACCAACTTGGAAGGGAATGCGGCGTGGAAAACCACGCCCACACAGGCCGAATAAACGGGAAATATGCAAGAGATCAGAATCTCTATTCTTCCTGTGTAAATACGCCGAAAACGGCTGGATAACCGCGCACACCTATGGCTGTATGTACATGACCGAACAAGAGGACAAGGAGAAAGTCATGAACAACGGCAAGACCACGATGGAGCAGCTGCAGATGGCGACCGACAGCTACGGCACGGTGATCACCTACGGAGACTTCGTCCTCGCCTCGGCATACCGGCACCTGGGCAAAGGCCGGATCGGAAACGACGCCCGCGTCTACAAGCTCGCCGAGCAGCCCATCGGCGGCTGGGGACCGGACGTTCGCAGTTTCATTGAATGCGAACTTACCCTGGTCGCCGAGGCTGACGAACTGTTCGAAGACGCCGGCCACGCCATCGCCTGGGCGCTTGTCCACACCAACTAACCAGCACAGGAAGGAGCCTGAAGGGTGTGATGCGCACTCTCGACACCTACACGCCGACCCGATTCATGGCCACAGGCTCACGCTACGACAAGCGTAAAGCAGACTTCGCGGTCGCGTTCATCCAAGCCCTGAAACACACCAAAGGCCGCTGGTCAGGACAGCCCTTCCAGCTCATCGACTGGCAAGAGCAAATCATCCGCGACCTGTTCGGCACCGTCAAAGAAGACGGCTACCGCCAATTCACCACCGCCTACGTCGAGATACCCAAAAAGATGGGCAAAAGTGAGCTCGCCGCCGCAGTCGCGCTCCTGCTCACCTGCGGGGATGGTGAAGAACGCGCCGAAGTCTATGGGTGCGCGGCAGACCGCCAGCAAGCCTCGATCGTGTTTGAGGTCGCAGCGGACATGATCCGCATGAGCCCCGCCTTGTCCAAGCGTGTCAAGATTCTTGCCTCGCAGAAGCGGATCATCTACAAACCCACCAACTCCTTCTACCAAGTCCTGAGTGCAGAGGCGTATTCGAAGCACGGGTTCAACATTTCTGGTGTCGTCTTCGACGAACTGCACACCCAACCGGGCCGTGCCTTGTTCGACGTGATGACCAAGGGTTCGGGTGACGCGCGCACCCAGCCGCTATATTTTCTGATCACGACGGCTGGTACCGATACGCATTCGATTTGTTATGAGCAGCATGAGAAAGCTGAAGACATCCTCGCAGGCAAGAAACATGACCCGACGTTCTACCCGGTGATTTACGGGGCTGACCGCGAAGATGACTGGACCGACGAAGCAGTGTGGCATAAGGCTAATCCGAGCTTGGGGATCACGGTTCCGATCGAGAAGGTTCGCCAAGCCTGCACGAGCGCGAAACAAAACCCAGCCGAAGAAAACACCTTCCGACAACTTCGCCTCAACCAATGGGTCAAACAAAGTGTGCGGTGGATGCCCATGCACGTCTGGAACGCTAACAACGCACCTGTTGACCTTTCCGACCTTGAGGGCCGCGTGTGTTACGGCGGGCTGGATCTTGCGTCGACGACGGATATCACGGCGTTCGTGCTCGTCTTCCCACCCGAAACCGGTGACGAGCGGTATGTGATTGCGCCATGGTTCTGGATACCCGAAGAAAACCTCACACTCCGCGTTAACCGTGACCACGTGCCCTACGACCTGTGGCAACAACAAGGCTTTCTACAGACCACGGAAGGCAACGTCGTCCACTACGGCGCAATCGAAACCTTCATCGAAACCCTTGGTGAGCGGTTTGATATTCGTGAGATTGCGTTCGACAGGTGGGGTGCTGTGCAAATGAGTCAAAACCTCGAAGGTCTCGGTTTCACCGTGGTCCCCTTCGGGCAGGGCTTTAAGGATATGAGCCCACCGTCGAAGGAGCTGATGAAGCTCGCACTCGAAGGTCGCCTGGCTCATGGTGGGCACCCAGTCCTGTCGTGGATGGTCGACAACATTCACATTCGCACCGACCCAGCGGGCAACATCAAGCCGGATAAGCAGAAGTCCACGGAGAAGATCGACGGCGTCGTCGCCACGATCATGGCCCTCGACCGAGCTATCCGAAACGGCAGCGGGCACGTCAGCGGCAGTGTTTATGACGAACGCGGCCTACTCGTACTGTGAGCACGCGCATGGATGAACGCGCCGATGCCTGTGCCGATCAGTCCCAAGATCGAGTAGGCGACGCCGTAGATGAGGGCTGAATCGTTGTAGTACACGAACAGTGTGGTCAAGAACCCTGCGAACGGAGCCAGTAGCCACCACCAGCCGAACCCGTGGCGTGCCCCATCGATAACGCTCAAAACGATGGTGAGTAGTGGAAACGCGAGGAAGAGCAACGCGATGAACCACTTGGCGTTGGGATCGCCCAGCCTGCTAATCCACATGGAAATGAGCGGCAACAACCAAAATGCCACTAGCAGAACACTCATCAGTGCCCACGACTGTTTTGAGGGCGCTTTCATATTCCAATTCTACATGTGAAAGGACACCGCATGGGTTTCCTGAATTGGCTGCGTGGCGACACCACCCGCCCCGCCGACGATCACGCGATTAGCTCGGGCTATAGCTTCTTCTTCGGCGGCACCACCTCGGGCCGTCCGGTGACAGAACGCTCGGCGATGCAAATGACTGCCGTCTATAGTTGCGTGCGCATCCTCGCTGAAGCTATCGCGGGGTTGCCGTTGCATGTTTACCGGCAGAGCAGTGATGGTGCGAAGGTGAAGGCGCTCGACCATCCGCTCTACAGGTTGTTGCATGATGAGCCGAATCCAGAGATGACGAGCTTCGTGTTCGGTCAAGTCCCTTGTAGTGGTGTAACGGCGTTTTCCTCTCGTTTGGGGTTTTAGCTTGCTAGTGCGGGCGTGTCGGTATCGGTCATGGTCGTG
>NZ_MQVR01000007.1 GCF_001907295.1 Bowdeniella nasicola | reverse complement strand
ATGGTACTGCACCCGAAGGGGTGTGGGAGAGTAGGACACCGCCGACACACCCCAAAACCGTGTGGCCCCACCAACAAGGTGGGGCCACCGGCATAGCTAGGCCATTATTGCCAGCTCCTTCAATGACGCTATGACGCAATATCTGGCCGAATCTAGCTCTATCACCCCCGATATGATTGACGGATTCTTCGTCGGCTGGCCTAATCCACCAAGCGCTGGGACGCTTATCAAGGTCATGGACAGCAGCGCCATCGACCGGTGCTGTGACGCTGACGTCCTGCCGTATTACGAAAAGCTAGGCTTCATCACCGGCGAGTCGGCCTGCATTCGAAACCCCCAAGCCCTCACCGCTATTTGACGCCGATCACGGGTGCGCTCATGGATAATAGAGGGCATGACTGTGACACCTCGGCCCCTCAACGGGCTCCTCATCGGAACCGCCTCGGCAGCGACCCAGATCGAAGGAGGTGACACCAACAACAACTGGTATGAGTGGGCCGAAACCGGACACATCGCCGACGGATCCTCACCGGTACGAGCCAATGACCACTGGAACCGGTGGCAGGAAGACAACGAGCTCATGGCCGAACTCGGCTTCCCGATTGCCCGCATCGGTCTGGAATGGTCGCGAATCGAACCGAGCCCGGGCGAATTCTCGACCGCAGTCCTGGACCGCTACCGCGAGGAGATCAGCGACCTGGTCAACAAGGGCATCCGGCCGCTCGTCACGCTCCACCACTTTTCCAACCCACTCTGGCTGCAGCGCGCCGGCCAATGGACCAACCCCCACGTCGTCGACCGCTTCCTGCGCTACACGCGCGTCGTCGTGAGTGCCCTCAGTGACCTTGTTTCCGAATGGTGCACGATCAACGAACCCAACGTTTACGCCGTCCAAGCGCACCTGCTTCGCGAAGCACCGCCCGGCAACGTCAACTTGAGGCACGTGCTTGCGGTGCTACGGCACATGGCGATCGCGCACTTGAAGGCCTATGACCTCATCCACGAGATCAGCCCCGACGCTACGGTGACGTTCGCGCATCATCTGCGCGAATTCGAGCCGAAAAACCCCAAGAATCCGATCCACCGCGCCTTCAGCGCCTTTGACGCCTACGCCTTCCAGGACATGGTAACGAGCGCCTTCGGGCAGGGTATCTTCGGGCCGCTGCTCGGCCGCTCCCCGGTCGGGCGCGGAACCTACGTCGATGTGATTGGGATGAACTACTACACCCGCAGCGCCGTCATGGGCCTGACCGACGGCGTCTTCGACGGTGTCCCCGTTAACGATCTCGGCTGGGAGATCCGCCCCGACGGGCTCGTCGTCTGCGCACGCACCCTGCATGAGGCGCTCGGTGTGCCGGTATGGATCACGGAAAACGGCTGCGCCGACAACGGCGACGAAACCTCGCTGGAGAGCTTCCGGCCCCGCTTCCTCGCCGACCACCTCGCCGCGATCCTCGATTCGGACGTCCCGATTGACCGCTATTACCACTGGTGTTTCGTCGATAACTGGGAGTGGTCCGAAGGTGAGATCCCGCGGTTCGGGCTTGTCTACCATCACTACCCGACGCACCGGCGGATCGTGAAGCCCTCGGCCCGGATGCTGCGAGACATCATCGCTGCCGATGCGCTGGACGCCGAGATCGTCGCCGCCTACACCTCCGGCCAGCGCTACCGCACCCCGGAGACCATCAACGCTGCCGGCACGAACCATGCCACCGACCCGACAGCCTAGGGCGACCATGGACGCGACACTCGCCGATGATCGTCCCCTCGTCTCAAAGGGGTGGATCGGCTCCTACGGGGTCATGTACCTCGGCATCAACATCGCCTGGTCCGCGCCCTCCCAGCTCCTCATCGCCAACCAGATCCTCGCCTGGCATCCGGAGGACAAGGAGGCGCGGTTCGCTTTCATCATGTCGCTCGGCGGCCTGCTAGGACTCGTCGTCAGCCCGCTCGTCGGCATCCTGTCCGATAAGACGCGCACGCGGTTCGGCCGGCGGGCGCCCTGGATCGTCATCGGTGCGGTGTGTGCTGCCGCGAGCCTCGTCGCTCTCGCCTTCAGCCCCAACTACGTGCTGCTCGTCATCGGGTGGGCGGCCTTCCAGATCTTTATCGCGGCGGCGGTGAATGCGTCGCAGGCGATTCCGCCCGACCGGGTCTCGCGTCAGCAGTACGGCGTCGTCTCCGGCGTGATGGGCATCGGCTGGACGATGGCACTCGTCGTCGGAACCCTGCTCGGCGAATCGTTGCCGCTCGTCGCCGCGTATCTCGCGAGTGCGGCCCTGCTGCTCGCGCTGTGCGTTCCGTACCTCATCTGGCATAACAAGGCCTCGGTGCTGCCCACCCAGGACGACCAGGTCGCGGAATCCTCGGCGCTCACAGCGGCGAGCCGAGGAGCCGTCATGGACGCCGAACTCGTCGGCGGGTTCACCCACCGCACAGAAACGGCGGCGCGGTCGCTCGCCGACTACCGAGACTTCATGTGGGTGTTTATCTCCCGACTCGCGGCGACGCTCGGCAACACCGTCGCGCTGTTCTACCTGCTGTACTACCTGCGCGACCACATCAAGCTCGCCGACCCCGACCAGGGAGTCCTCATCCTGACCGTGATCTACGCGGTCGTCGTCATCGGTGCCTCCATCCTTTCTGGCCGAGCCTCGGATGCGGCCGGCGTGCGGAAACCCTTCGTGTTCTTCAGCTGCCTGGGCCTCGCGGGTGCCTGTCTCGTCATGGCGTTCGCGCATTCCTTTACTGCCGTCATCATCGCCGCCGTCGTGCTCGGAGCGAGCTGGGGGACGTTTACGGCGATCGATCAGGCACTCATCAACCAGGTGCTGCCGTATGCCAACACGCGCGGGCGCGACATTGGGTTCATGTCGATGGCCGTCGCGCTCCCGAACCTCGCCTCGCCCGTCCTCGCCGCATTCGCACTCCTCGTGCTCGGCGGCTACCCGGGCCTGTACCTGATCTCCGGGCTGTTAGCCGTCATTGGCGCGATCAGCGTGCTCGCCGTCCGGGGCTCGCGCTAGTGGCATGCTGAGTACGCGCCCGGCGCCGACAATGGGGTGGAACTCGTGGAATGCCTATCGCTGTTACGACATCAACCAGCACGTCATACTCGCCAACGCCGACGCCCTCATCCGCCTCGGACTGGTCGAGTCCGGCTACGACACCGTCGTCGTCGATGACGGCTGGCAGGCGCCCGAGCGCGACGGCGCAGGCGCGTTGCGGGCGTGTCCCCGGCGGTTCCCGCGCGGAATGGCCTGGCTCGGAGAACAGCTGCACGCCCGCGGCTTGAAGTTTGGCCTCTACCTGGCTCCGGGGCGGCGTACTTGCGCGCAGTATTGGGATGCCTACGGGCGCACGACCCGCAGCGGAGCCGCGAGCAGACCGCGATGGCCTATCACGCTTCGCGCTCGCCTCGGGCTGCTGGCACCGGATATCGCCGACGTCTCGGCACCGCCCGCGAGCGGCGACCTCGGCTCTTATCGGAGCGAAGCGGCCGACCTGAGCCAACTGCTCGACTGGGGCGTGGACTACCTGAAATACGACTGGTGTCGAGCCGAAATCGGCACCGCCTATACCGAGCGCCGCGAGGCATTTGCCCTCATGGGGCACCTGATCGAAGACTCGGCCCGCGAGATGACGTATTCGATCAGCGAGTACGGCGAAAGCGAGCCGTGGCGGTGGGCGGGCCAATTCGCGAACTCCTGGCGGATGACCCCGGATATCGCCGCGCGGCCGTCCGCCATCTTCGCCATTGCCCGCGCGAGCGCCGCTCACGGAGCCGCGACCCGCCCCGGGCATGTGGGCGACGCCGACATGCTCCAGGTCGGCAACGTCGCCCTGCCAGCACGCTTGCGCCGCGAGCTCGACCGCACCCACTTGCTGCTGTGGGCCATGCTTGCCTCCCCGCTCATGATTGGCACCGACCTTCGTCAGCTGGCCGCGACCGATCCCGTCGTCGCGGCGCTGCGCAACCCCGAGGCACTGGCGGTCAGCCAGCACGCGGACGTGAGCTGTGCGGAGCTGGTGGCTCAGGAGGGAGCCGTTGATGTCTACGAGCGGAGCCTTGCAGGCGAACGCGTGCGATTACGTGTTAATACTTCGTGGCGGTGGCGCGGCGGGCTCCCGGGTTACGGATCTGAGCTGCGCAGGTTGTGAGATCACCGATGCCGCCCATTCCTGTCTGGACGCGGTCCGTCCATTAGGCTTAGGGGAGTAGATAACCCGATAGAGGACACCATGAACGAACACGACTCTTCCGACCGCCGCAACGACGACGGCGATCGATACGACAAGCCCCGAGGCAACCGCGAGGGCAGGGACCGTTACCGGAAGAGTTCGGGATCCTACGGGGACCGGGACGACCGCCGTGGCGGGTACCGCAAGAACTACGGGGATCGTGATGATCGCCGTGGTGGTTATCGCAAGAGCTGGGGCGATCGGGATGATCGTCGTGGCGGCTACCGCAAGTCCTATGGGGACCGCGATGACCGTCGTGGTGGGTACCGCAAGGACTTTGGCGACCGGGATGATCGTCGTGGCGGCTACCGCAAGTCCTATGGGGACCGCGATGACCGTCGTGGTGGGTACCGGAAGGATTTCGGGGATCGGGATGGTCGCCGCGGCGGCTATCGCAAAAACTTTGGCGATCGCGACGATCGGCGCGGTGGATACCGCAAGGACCATGGTGATCGGGATGATCGTCGTGGCGGCTACCGGCGCGGCAGCGATCGCGATGACCGCCGGGGTGGCTACCGTAAGGACTTAGGAGATCGCAAGGACCGCCAGTTCCGGGACCGCGACCAGCGCGACGAGGCCCCGATCAACACCAAGGGGGACCCGGAGCTGAGCGAGGAGATCACGCCGGACCTGCTGGATCCGGCGATGCGTAAGCATCTGCAGACGCTGTCGAAGGAAAACGGCGACCTCGTGGCGCGTCACCTCGTCATGGCGGGCGCGCTGCTGAACGACGACCCGCAGACCGCCCACGAGCACGCGCTCGCCGCGCAGCGTCACGGTGGCCGCGTCGGCATCGTGCGCGAGGCCCTCGCGATGACGTCCTACGCCGTCGGCGCCTATAACCTCGCGCTGCGCGAGATCCACGCGCTGCGGCGCCTCACCGGGACGAACGCGCACGTCGTGATCGAGGCCGACTGCGAGCGCGGCATGGGCCGGCCCGAGCGGGCTCTGGAAGTCATTTCCGAGGTCGACCGGGACACGCTCACCGACCAGTTCAGGGTCGAACTCGCGCTCGTCGAATCCGGCGCGCGCTCCGACCTGGGCGAAAGCGAAGCGGGCCTGCTCGTCGTCGAGGACGAGCTCACGCAGTCCTATGACGATGACCTGAAGGCTCGGCTGCTGTCGGTGAAGGCCGACCGGCTAGAAGAACTCGAGCGCACCGAGGAGGCCGAAGCGGCCCGCGCCGAGGCGCTCCGTCTCGACCCGGACGTGCTCGGCGCCGAAGGCCCCGAAGGTGAAGCGATCGACGAGGAGATCACCCTCGTCGAAGACGAGTAGCCATGAGCGCACTCGGCTCCCAGTTCGACCTGGCGCTGTGCGACCTCGACGGGGTCGCCTTCCACGGGCAGAACCCGATCCCGAGCGCCGTTACCGGTATCGCGGCGGCGCGGGAGGCGGGCCTGCCGTTCGTGTTCGTCACCAATAACGCCTCGCGCACACCGGGCCAGGTCGCCGACCACCTGAGTGGCCTCGGCGTGCCGACCCCGCCCGAGCAGATCATGACCTCGGCAATGGCCGCCGCGTACCTGTGCGCGAAGCGCTACGAGCGCGGCACGCTCGTCCTCGTGGTCGGTGGCGACGGGCTACGCGAGGCCCTGACGAACGAGGACATGCGCCTGACCGAATCCGCGGCCGACCGGCCCGACGTCGTCGTGCAAGGTCTCGCCAAGGACGTGGGGTGGGCGCAGCTGTCGGAGGCGGTCCTCGCGATCAACGCGGGCGCGGAGCACATTGCGACGAACCTCGACTCGACGCTGCCCACCGAGCGCGGCTTTGAGATCGGCAACGGCTCGCTCGTCGCCGCCGTCGTCAACGCCACCGGCATCACGCCGACCTCGACCGGCAAGCCGGAGCCCGAGATCTTCCTCGCGACCGCCGCCAAACACGGGGCTAGCGCCCCCGTCGTCATCGGCGACCGGCTCAATACCGACATCGCCGGGGGAGTGGCGGCCAAGCTCCCGACCGTCCACGTCCTCACGGGCGTGAGCGATGCCCGCGATGTCGTGCTCGCGGCGCCGCACGAGCGCCCCACCTATCAGTTGCTCGACCTCACTGAGCTCACCGAGCCCTACGAGGCGGCCGAGGTGGCTGCCGACGGGCGCGCCACGTGCGGCGATGCGAGCGCCAAAGTCACCGGCGGACGACTCACGGTCGGTGACGACCAGGTCCTCGCCGACGGCGTCGCCGTGGACCGCTATACCTACCGCGCGCTCGTTGCTGCGGCCTGGCACGCCGCTGATGCGGGCGAGAGTATCGAAGCCCCGATTTTTACGGTGACATCATGAGCCAGCCGACCCCGAAGGACCACGCGCGGCAAACCGCGAGCCCCGCCGAGCTTCTCGCCTCGCTCGAGGACACCCCGCTCGAGCAGCACCCGGAGGTCTTCACGGCCATCCACGAGCGCCTCACCGATACCCTGAGCCGAGGCGAGCAGGAGCGCTAATGGCGAAGCTGGCCCGGATCGATGCGGAACTCGTGCGCCGCAACCTCGCCACCTCGCGCACGCATGCGCGCGACCTCATCGAGGCCGGCCGCGTCACCCTCGACGGGACGAAAGTCGACAAGGTCGCGCGGCAGGTCAACCCCGCCCAGGCGATCGAAGTCATCGAAGCCGCCGGCGAGCGGTGGGCCTCGCGCGGTGCCCACAAGCTCCTAGGCGCGCTCGAATACTTAGGCGATGATGCGCCTGTCATCGAGGGCGTGCGGGCCCTGGACGCCGGAGCGTCCACGGGCGGATTCACCGACGTGCTGCTGCGCCGCGGCGCGGCGAGCGTCGTCGCGGTCGACGTCGGCTACGGCCAGCTGGATTGGCGGCTGCAATCCGATGACCGCGTCGAGGTCCACGACCGCACGAACGTGCGCCACCTCGAGGCCGCGGACATTGCGCCCGCGCCGAGTCTCGTCGTCGCGGACCTGTCGTTCATTTCGCTCACCCTCGTGATCCCCGCGCTCGCGCGGTCGGTCGCGAGCGACGCGATGTACCTGCTCATGGTCAAACCCCAGTTCGAGATCGGCAAGGACCGGCTGCCCAAGGGCGCCGTCGTGCGCGATCCCGAGATGCACTACGAGACGGTCGCCGCGGTCGCCGCCAGCTCGCTCGACGCCGGATTGCGGCTGTGGGCGGTCGCGCCGTCCCCGCTGCCGGGGCCGGCCGGTAACGTCGAATACTTCATCGCCCTCGCCGGGCCCAAGGTGCACCCGCCGCGGCCCGCGCTCACCGGCGATGATCTGGCGGCCGCGATCCGGGCCGCCATCGCCGATGGACCGGCGGGAAGGAGCGCCCCGTGAAGACCATCGGCATCGTCTGCCGTGCCGCCGAGGCCGACCGGGCCCGCATTCCCATGGTCACGCGGCTCATCGAAGAAGCCGGCGGTCGCGTCGTCGGTGAAGAAGACCTCAAAACCTCCGACGTCGTCCTCGTGCTCGGCGGCGACGGCACGATCCTACGCGCCGCCGAGGGCGTGCGCGGCACGGAGATCCCCGTCATCGGCGTGAATTTCGGCCACGTGGGCTTCCTCGCTGAGGCCGATCCCGAATCGCTCTCCGATGTCGTGTCCCGCCTCGTCGCGGGCGAGTACACCGTCGAGACCCGCACGACGCTCGCCGTCACCGTCACCCAGCCCGACGGGTCCACCGAAGAGGGCTGGGCGCTGAACGAACTCGCGCTCGACAAGGTCGAACGCGCCCGGATGGTCGACCTCACGATCGGCGTTGACGAGCACCCGATCTCCTCCTACTCCTGCGACGCGCTCGTCGTGTCCACCCCGACCGGGTCGACCGCCTACGCGTTTTCCGCGGGCGGGCCCGTCGTCTGGCCCGACGTCGAGGCCCTGCTCATCGTGCCCATCGCCGCGCACGCGCTGTTCGCTCGCCCGCTCGTCGTCGCACCCGATTCGATCATCACCGTCGTCATGAACGAGACCGGCTTCGTCGACGGCGAACTGTGGTGCGATGGCCGCCGCTCCCTTGCCGCGCCCGTCGGCTCCCACATCGAAATCCGGCGCTCGGCCGAGCCCGTCCACCTGGCACGCCTGTGGACATCGCCCTTCTCAGGCCGCCTCGTGGCAAAATTCAAACTGCCCGTCCGCTCCTGGAAACACCCCGATAAATCCTGACGCGTTCATGATCGAAAAGCTCACGTGCACGAATATCGGCGTCATCGCCCGCGCTGACCTGTCCCTCGCCGAGGGCCTCACGGTCATCACAGGCGAGACCGGCGCCGGTAAAACGATGCTGCTCACCGCGATCGGGCTCATCGCGGGCGAACGCGCCGAGTCCTCCCGCGTGCGCGCCGGTGCCGAGCGCGCCACCGTCGACGCAGTCCTCACCGATCCGGCCGACGCCGCCGCGCTGCAGACGATTGCCGACGGGGTCGACGGGGAGCTCGACGATGACGCCCTGCTCATCTCGCGCACCGTGCCCGCGAGCGGTCGGGCGCGCGCGATGCTCGCCGGGCGGCCCGTGCCCGCCGGGGTGCTCGCCGAGGTCGCCGAACGCTACCTCACGATCCACGGCCAGTCCGAGCAGCTGAAACTGCGCAGCGAAGCCCAACAGCGCGCGATCCTCGACGGCTATGGCGGCGATGCCATCGCCGCGGCACTGGCCACCTACCGCGAGGCGTACCGGGCCGCGAAGGCCGCGCGCGACCATCTCGCGGGCCTGCAGGAGTCCTCGACCGAACGCGCCCAGCGCGCCGCCGCCCTAAACGCGGGGATCGCCGCGATCGACGAGGTCGAACCCGAGGTAGGGGAGGACGAGGCGCTGAAGGCGCGCGCCGAACGCCTCACCAATATCGACGAGCTGCGCCGCGGCGTCGAAAACGCCTACGGCCTGCTCACGGCCCGCGAGGACGCGGCCACCAATGTCCTCGCGGAGGCCGAACGGGCCCTCACGCAGGCGAGCCAGGTCGACGAGACGCTAGAGCCGCAGCTCTCCCAACTCTCCGATGCGGGAACGCTGCTCGCCGACGTCGCCGCGCACCTGTCGAGCTACCTGTCCGACCTCGACGTCGCGCCCGGCGAGCTCGACCAGATCCACGCGCGCCGCGCCGCGATCACCCAGCTGCTGCGCCTGTACGGCCCCAAAATCTCCGACGCACTTGCCTGGCGCGAGTCGGCCAAGGCAGAGCTGCACGCGATCGACGATTCGCCCGCGGCCATGGCCGAGGCCGAAAAGGCCGCCCGCGAGACCGCCGCAGCGCTCGCCGCCGCCGCGAAGGCCCTCACCTGCGCCCGCGCGGCCGCCGGAAAGGAACTCGGCGAGGCGATCACGGCCGAGCTCGCCGGCCTCGCGATGCCGAACGCGCGCGTGCGCATCTGGCTGGAGGAGATCGAGCCCGCGCCGCACGGCGCCGACCGCATCGCCTTCGAGCTGTCCGCGCACGCAAAGGCGGCCTTCGTGCCGCTCGCGCAGGGTGCTTCCGGCGGCGAGCTCTCCCGCCTCATGCTCGCACTCGAAGTCTGCATCGCCGCGTCCCAGCCGCCTCGCACGTTCGTCTTCGATGAGATCGACGCCGGCATCGGCGGCGAGACCGCCACCCGCGTCGGCGCCCGCCTCGCCCGCCTCGCCGCCCACCACCAGGTCATCGTCGTCACCCACGTCGCCCAGGTCGCCGCGTTCGCCGCCGGCCACATCGTCATCCGCAAGGACGAAGACGCCTCCGGCGCGACCACGAGCGCGAGCGAAGTGAGTGGTAGCGAGCGCACGGCGGAGGTCGCGCGCATGCTCGGCGGAACCGACTCGGATGTCGCACTTTCGCATGCCAATGAGCTGATCCGGGCCGCAACCGTGGCACGATAGCCCCGTGAGACTGTTTTCTTCCCGCCGCTCCCCGGCGGTCGTTGCCGACGATGGGACCATCACCGGTCCGGTCCAGGTCGACCCGCGCACGAAATACCTCACGAAGCGCCTCACGCCCGGCTCGATCGCTGTGATCGACCACGCCGACCTCGATCGGGTCGCCGCCGAGGGCCTCGTGCTCGCGCGCCCCGCGGCCGTGCTCAACGCGGCCAAATCGACGACGGGCCGCTACCCGAACCTCGGACCCGGCATCCTGCTCGACGCGGGCATCCCGCTCATCGACGACCTCGGCGGCACCGTCATGGACCTGCGCGACGGCCAAGAGGTCCGCATCTCGGGCGAGGAGGTCTACGCGGGCGACGAACTCGTCGCCGCGGGTTCCATGCTCACGGCCGCAAAGCTCGCCGAAAACATGCAGGCCTCCCGCGCCGGGCTGTCCCATCAGCTCGAGGCATTCGCCGCGAACACGATGGACTACTTGAACCGCGAGCGCGACCTGCTGCTCGACGGCGTCGGCATCCCCGACGTGAAAACGAACTTCGAGGGCCGCCACGCGCTCATCGTCGTACGCGGCTACCACTACAAAGAAGACCTCACGATGCTGCGCTCATACGTGCGCGAATACAAGCCGATCATCATCGGTGTCGACGGCGGCGCCGACGCGGTCTTCGAAGCAGGCTTCACGCCCGACATGATCGTCGGCGATATGGACTCCGTATCCGACAAGGCCCTGCAATCGGGCGCCGAGATCGTCGTGCACGCCTATCGTGATGGCCGCGCGCCCGGCAAATCCCGCGTCGAGAACCTCGGCGTCGACCACGTCGTCTTCCCCGCCGCCGGCACGAGCGAGGACATCGCGATGTTGCTCGCCGACGAGCGCGGCGCCGAACTCGTCGTCGCCGTCGGCACCCACGCCACCCTCATCGAATTCCTCGACAAGGGGCGTGCGGGCATGTCCTCGACGTTCCTCACCCGGCTGCGCGTCGGCTCCAAACTCGTCGACGCGAAGGGCGTCTCGCGCCTGTACCGCACCCGCATCTCCACCTGGCAGCTCTTCCTCCTCGCGTTCGCGGGGATCGTCGCGCTGCTCGTCGCCATCATCTCCACGACCGCGGGCCAGACCCTCCTCGGGCTATCCGGCGCGTGGTTGGACGACCTGTGGAACTTCATCCGGCAACTTTTTAGCTCCTCTTGACACGTAGGTATCCATGATTGATTTTCGCTACCACCTCGTCTCACTGATCTCGGTCTTCCTCGCGCTCGCGGTGGGGATCGTGCTCGGTGCCGGACCGCTTCGCGAAGGCATCTCCGACACCCTCACCGGTCAAGTCCAGGAGCTGCGCACCGACCGCGATAACCTGCGCAAGGATCTCGACAAGACCCAGCGCGAGGTCACCGGCCGCGGCGATGTACTCGGCGCCGTCCAAAACGAGGCCGTCACCGGCCTGCTCGCGGGCCAGAAGGTCACGATCGTGACCCTACCGGGCGCCGGCGATATCGACGCCGTGAGCGCCGCCCTCACCCAGGCGGGCGCCGAGGTCGTCGCGCATTCCACGGTCTCCGACGCGATCGTCAACCCCGATACCGCGGCCTTCCGCTCCTCGTTCGCCTCCCAGCTCACCGGCTACCTCGCGAAGCAGCCCGCGGCCGACGCCACGACCGAGGAGATCCTCGGCCAGGCCCTCGCCCAGTCCTTCGCCAAGGGCAAGCAGGGCAACGAGAACGCCGCGACGCTGCACGAATTCCTCACGAAGAACGACCCGCCGTTCGTCACCGTCGTCGCCGAGGCGAGCCACAAGCCCACGGCCGCCGTCGTCATCGGCCCGCCACACACCCAGGTCAAGGCCGAAGACGCCGCCAAGGTGCGCGAGGCCGACCTCGCCTATGCGCGCCTCGCGCAGGGTATCGCCGATGTCATGCCGACGGTGCTCGTCGGCTCCGCGACCGCCGATACCGACCTCGTCAGCGTCCTGCGGGCCTCCGCGCTCGTGGAGACCATGACCGCCGTCGACTCCGTCGGTACGCCCGTCGCGTCGATCAACGTCCCGCGCGCGCTCGCGGCGGCGATCACCGGCACGAAGGGCCAATACGGCATCGAGACCGGCGCGGCGAGCCCACTCGCCCCGCACACCCCCGTGCCGAGCGAGCCCGCCCCGAGCGAGAGCCCGACGGGCGGAGAGTAGCGATGCCCGCCCTCCTCGCCGCCCTCGCCGGTGGCACCGTCACGGCTTTCACCGCGAAGACCCTCGACGAGGGACAAACTCGCGACGTCTTCGTCCGCACCAACCACGCGGGTGAGCCCGTGAGCCTGTCGGAGGGGACCGGCGTCGCCGTCTCGTGCGCGACGACCGCGCTGCTCGTGCGCGATGACCCCGCCCTGCTCGCAGCCTGCGCTGCGGGCGCGCTCGGCGCGCTCGATGACCACCGCGAGGACACGAGCGCCAAAGGCCTGAAGGGCCACCTGCAGGCCCTGTCGCGCGGCCAGCTCACCACGGGCGGCGCGAAGCTCCTCGGCATCTCGGCCGCCGCGCTCGTCGCGGCGACGATGATCGCCCGCGAGCGCGATGGCGGCGCCCACGTCGTCGATATCGCGACCGATGCGGCGCTCATCGCCGGGGGAGCGAACCTCATGAACCTCTTCGACCTGCGCCCCGGCCGCGCTCTGAAGGTCGGCGCGCTGCTCACCGCGCTCGGCTCGCACCGCCGCAGCCACGCCGCGGGCCTCGCGGGCGCGATCGCCGCCGCGCTGCCGGGCGACCTGAAGGGCCGCACGATGCTCGGTGATACCGGCGCCAATGCGCTCGGCGCCTCGATCGGCGCTCTGCTCGCGCGCCTGCCCTCCCGGTCCGCGCGCCTCGCGCTCGCCGCGTCCTTCGTCGGCCTCATCCTCGCGAGCGAAAAAGTCTCGTTTTCCGCCGTCATCGACGCAAACCCGGCGCTTTCCGCCATCGATATGTGGGGCCGGAGCTAACCCATGGCGCGCCGCCCGCTCCTGACGTCGATCGTCGGGGCCGCCTCGATGATCGCGATCATCACGCTGGCCTCCCGCCTGGTCGGCTTTGTGCGCTGGCTCGTCCAGTCCTGGACGCTGCACGGCGGCTCGCCCACCGCGGGCGGCTATGCCGCGGCGAACCAGATCCCGAACGTCCTATTCGAGGTCGTGGCCGGCGGCGCCCTCGCTGGGGTCGTCGTGCCCCTCATCGCCTCGCCGCTCGCGACGAAACTGTCCAAGGACGTCAACCGGACCGCCTCCGCGCTGCTCACCACGACGCTCGCGATTCTCATCCCGCTCGCCGTCATTGTCTGGGCGGCCGCGGAGCCGATCGCGCATCTGCTGCCGCCGCCCGCGGGCGCCACGCCCGAACTCGCCGCCGACCAGTACGCGCTGATGGCGCGCCTGCTCGCGATCTTCGCCTGGCAGATCCCGCTGTACGGCATCTCGATCGTGCTCTCGGGCATCCTGCAGGCTCACCGTGCCTTCTTCTGGCCCGCGACCGCGCCGCTGCTGTCCTCCCTCGTCGTCATCGCCTCCTACCTGTGGTTCGGTGTCCTCGCGGCAGGCAACCAAAAGGACCCCGGAGCGCTGTCCGACCTCGCGGTCTCGGTCCTGGGGTGGGGCACGACGCTCGGGGTCGCGGCCCTGTCGCTGCCGCTGTTCTTCCCCGCCCACCGGCTCGGCGTGCGCTGGCGCCCGACGTTCTCCTTCCCACCGGGAGCGGCAAAGCGCGCGGGCCGGCTCGCCACCGCGGGCATCGGCGTCCTGCTCGCCCAGCAGGCCTCCGTCGTCGCGATTCTGTGGCTCTCACCGTTCGGGGGAGATGCCGGAACCCTCTCGATCTTCCAACTCGCCCAGGCCGTCTACGTCCTGCCGTACGCGATCGGCGTCGTCCCGATCGTAACCGCCGTCTTCCCGGCGCTCTCCGGCGCCGCGGCCGCGGGGGAGTCCGTCCGCGCCGCCCAGCTCACGACCCGCTCCACGCGCCTCATCCTCGCCGTCTCGCTCGCCGGGGTCGGCGTCCTCATCGCCTCCGCCCCCGCGATCCCGACGCTCTTTCGCGTCGGCGACGAGATGGCCTTCGCGATCTACGCCTTCGCGCCCGCCCTGCCCGGCTACGCGCTCCTGCTGCACTTCACGCGCGTCCTATACGCGCTCGAGCGCACCGCGCTGGCGGGCGTTGCCGGGATCGTCGGCTGGGGCGGCGTCGCGCTCGCGTCGATCATCGGCGTCCTCCTCGTGCGCGGCGAGGACGGCTCACGCACCGACACGCTCATCGCGTTCGGCATCGCCCACGTCATCGGCCTCAGCATCGCGGCCGTCATCCTTTCGCTCGGCGTCGTGCGCGCCGCCGGCCGCGAAGCCGTCGCGGGGCTCGCCCGCTCCGCCGCCATCGCGCTCATCCCGGCCGCGCTCGGGGCCGGCATCGGCCACCTCGCAGCCACCGCCATCCTTGGCCCGTCGGTGCCGATCGCGCTCGTCGCCGCCGCGGTCGGCGCTCTCATCCCGCTCGCGCTTGTCGCGGGCGCCGTCTGCCTCACTGATCGCAACGTCCTGAAGGCGGTGTCGGTGTAAATGCGCCTCATCGAAATGACCGGAACGACCGCCGGGGGAGTGCGCTCCCACCTCATCGACGTGCTCGGGCTGCTCGGCGCCGACCACCAGGTCGCGCTGCTCGCGCCCACCTCCGTCATCGACTCCCTCACCGACGCCGAACTCGCGGGCGCCCGCACCGTGCCGATCCAGGTCTCGACGCGCCCCTCCGCACGCGACGCCGCGAGCCTGGCGCTCGTACGCCGCTGGGCGCGCAGCTGCGACGTCATCCACGCCCACACCCTGCGCGCGGGCGCGCTCGCCGTCCTCGCTTGCATCGGCCTGACCGACCCGCCGCGCATCGTCGTCACGCTGCACAACATGCCCGTCGGCTCCACCGCCGTGCGCGCCACCGGCGAGGCGCTCTTTCGCATCGTCGCCTCCGGCGCCGACCGCATCCTCGGCGTCTCCCCGGATCTCGTCGCCAAGGCCGAGTCCCTCGGGGCGCTCGCCGACCTCGCGATCGTGCCCGCCGCGCCCGACCCGACGATCGCGCCGACTCCCGCGCGCTCGCAATCCCCGACGCTGCTCACGGTCGGGCGGCTCAGCCACCAAAAGGGTCTCGACCTGCTGCTCGACGCCGCCGAGATCCTTGTTCAGTCCCAGCCGAAGCTCCAGTGGCTCGTCGCGGGCGATGGACCGATGCGCGAAGCGCTGCGCGCCGAGACCGAGCACCGCAACCTGCCCGTCGAACTCCTCGGCCGCCGCGATGACATCGCGAGCCTGCTGCGTTCGGCCACCCTCGTGGTGCAAACCTCGCGCTGGGAGGGCCAGCCCGTCGCGATCCAAGAAGCGCTGCACGCCGGCGCGGCCATCGTCGCGACCGACGTCGGCGGCACGGGCGTCGTCCTCGGAGAGGACTACCCGCTCGTCGAACCGAGCGCCGAAGCCCTCGCCGCCGCGATCGACATTCTGCTCGACGACGACACGCTGCGAGAGGAACGCGAAAAGATGAGCATAAAACGCGCGAGTCAGTTGCCGACTCTTGCAGGTCTTGCGGACCAGCTCACGAATGAGCTTCGCCTCTTCCCGCCGCTACAATCAGGGGCGCAGACGCGATAAACTGGTGGTCCGTGGTAAAACTTTCTGAACCCGGACCCGCCCACATCTTCGTCACCGGCGGCGTTGCTTCTTCTCTTGGTAAGGGCCTGACGGCCTCCTCTCTCGGTCGCCTCCTGCGTTCGCGCGGCCTGTCGATCGCGATGCAAAAGCTCGACCCGTACGTCAACGTCGATCCCGGCACGATGAACCCGTTCCAGCACGGCGAAGTCTTCGTCACGACCGACGGCGCCGAAACCGACCTCGACATCGGCCACTACGAACGCTTCCTCGACGTCGAACTCACCGGCGCCGCGAACGCGACGACCGGCCAGGTCTACTCGACGGTCATCGCAAAGGAACGTCGCGGTGACTACCTCGGCGACACGGTCCAGGTCATCCCGCATATCGTCGACGAGATCAAGGCGCGGATGCGCGCCCAGGCGAGCGATGACGTCGACGTCATCATCACCGAGATCGGCGGCACCGTAGGTGATATCGAATCGCTGCCGTTCCTCGAAGCGGCCCGCCAGGTCCGTCAGGACCTCGGCCGCGACCGCGTCGCCTTCCTGCACGTCTCCCTTGTCCCGTTCCTGCCCAGCGCGGGCGAGCTGAAGACCAAGCCGACGCAGCATTCCGTCGCGCAACTGCGCTCAATCGGTATCCAGCCCGACGCGCTTATCTGCCGCACCGACCGCGACCTGCCCGAGGGCGTGAAGAAGAAGCTCGCGCTCATGTGCGACGTCGACCGCGACGCCGTCATCACGTGCCGCGACGCCTCCTCGATCTACGAAATCCCCGCCGTGCTGCACGCCGAGGGGCTCGACGCCTACCTCGTCCAGCGCCTCTCGATGCGCTTTTGCGACGTCGATTGGCGTGAATGGGACACCGTCCTTACCGCCGTGCGCGAACCCAAGGCCGAGGTCGAGATCGCGCTCGTCGGCAAGTACATCGATTTGAAGGACGCCTACCTATCGATCACCGAGGCGCTCGCCGCGGGCGGCTTCGCCCACCGGGCCCGCGTGAACATCCGTTGGGTTGCCGCCGATGACTGCGAAACGCCCGAGGGTGCCGCTCGCGCGCTCGCCGGGGTGGACGGCATCATCGTGCCGGGCGGTTTCGGCGCGCGCGGCATCGACGGCAAGATTGGCGCGCTGCGCCATGCCCGCGAGAACGGACTACCGGCGCTCGGTATCTGCCTTGGCCTGCAGGCCGCCGTCATCGAATACGCGCGCAACGTGCTGGGCCTTGAACACGCGTCGTCGACCGAGTTCGATGAGAACTCCGCCGTGCCCGTCATCGCGACGATGGCCGAACAGGAAGACGTCCTTGCCGGCGGCGACCTCGGCGGCACGATGCGCCTTGGCGCCTATCCCGCGACCCTCACCGAGGGCAGCCTTGTCGCCGAGACCTACGGCGCCACCCAGGTCAGCGAGCGGCACCGCCACCGCTACGAGGTCAATAACTCCTACCGCGAGGCACTGTCCGATGCCGGACTCGTCTTTTCCGGCACGTCACCGGACGGCGGCCTCGTCGAGTTCATCGAACTGCCGCGTGAGGTCCACCGGTACTACGTCGCGACGCAGGCGCACCCGGAATTCACGTCCCGACCGACGCGCCCGCACCCGCTGTTCGCGGGCCTCATCGGCGCAGCGCTTACGGGCGCTGGATCACGCTGAGCCTGTTGCCCTCCTGAATCAACAGGCGAGGAGCCGAAGCTCCGAGGTTCGCGTCTCGAACGGCGTGGTAAAGCCGACCGTTCCGACGTTGGACAGCAGGACGTGGGACGTTTGCTGCAGCGCGGGTGGCACCGATTCACCTAGCAGAGAGATCGTCGTCGCGTTGTTACTGTTCTTTTCGAATTGGCGTGCCGTCACGTCCTTCGGCCCGGCGACCGGGTCTCCTCGACACTCGCAGCCGAGGGCTCGCCTTACGCATCGGTCGTCCACTGCATGCGAACCGCCGTGTTCTTCTCCAGCACGAGGCGCTGCTGCGCATTGGCCTCCCTGGCAAGGGCTACGAACGGTCAAAGGTGGCGAGGCATCATCGACTCGAATGGGAACGTCATAAAACTCCCGATAGTGATCCGGCTTTTCGGCGCCATAATGGAGGCATGAGACACCTTCCGGGACGCCGCGAATCCGCCATTGCTGACCGTCACGATGTCGAGCGGGAGGTCATCTCCTCCCGCCGAGCGTTTGAGGGGAAGGTCGTGAACGTTCGGATCGATGAGGTCCAGCTTGCTGCCGGGCAGGAATCGGTGCGACGGGACGTGGTGGAGCATCCCGGAGCCGCCGCCGTCATCGCGATCAATGACCAGGATGAGATAGCCTTCATCCAGCAGTACCGGCATCCCGTCCGCGCCGAGCTGTGGGAAATCCCAGCCGGGCTGCTCGATGTCGAAGGCGAAGACCCGAAAGAGACCGCGCGCCGCGAGCTGCGCGAAGAGGTCGATCTTATTGCGGGACGGATCGACAAGCTCATGACGCTCGCGCTCAGCCCGGGCGGTTCGGATGAGTTCGTCCACGTCTATCTCGCAACGGACCTGACCCCAGCCGAGAAACCCTTTGATCGGGGCGAGGAAGAAGCCGAATTCGAACTCACCTGGGTGCCGGCTAAGGAAGCGATAAGGGCCATCATGAGTGGCAATATCGCCAACGCGAGCACGGTCGCCGCGGTCATCGCCGGTTTCGCGAAGAAAGAGCAGCTGGCGGCCGCGCAGCAGCCCAGACCGAAGGCGGCGGAAAAACCCACGATGCGGCTCATGGTGGACTACTCGGGCCCCGCGCTGTGGTTACTGGGCGGCGACGCGCCCGAAGTGAGCGATGAGAAACTCGCGGCAGATCTTGACAACTGGAACGAGCACTTCCAGAACTCCTATGACTGGGAGACGGGTTGGCGTACGAAGGCGGACGCCGATCAGCATTTCGCGGCCGCGCAAGAACTCCTGCCGCGCGTGCAAGCGCATTTCCCGAACTACTACGTCTATCACGATGTCTGGGAGACCCGGTATCAGGCCGACGAGTCATGAGGCGCGCGGAAAAAGTTTTTCGGATATCTGCGCGCGGCTTGCTACGGCGACCACGGAGCGGACCGCCTTCACTGCCGGCTACCTCGGCACGGTCGATGCCGACCAGAGCCCTCAGGTCCGCACGGTCATCCTGCGGAGCTTCGAATCTGACCAGTTCGTCGTCTCCTTCGCGACCGCCCGGCGATCACATAAGTTTTTCGAGCTTTCTGCCAACCCCGCGGCAGCGTTCACGCTGCACGACGATATGGTCCAGCTGCGCCTGACGGGACACGTGGCAGAAGACTGCGCAGCCGCGACGCGCAATCGGATCTGGCAGGGCTTCGCGGAGCATACGCGCGCGCAGTTCGCCTCGTTTGAGGATTTCGCGTGGCTGAATCTCACCGTCGCAGCATTCGACTGGCTCGACCTCACGGCGAGTGAACGGTGGCGCGGGCAGCGCGCCGAGCCGGGTTGGCAGATCCGGCCGGTCGCGCTCTAAGCGAGCATCGCACGGATTCTGGTCGACGACAGATGGGGGCGACACATCGTAAGAAACCATTGAAAGGATGGTAAGTAGTCGCCAGAATTGAGTAAAGAACTCTTCCCCTCGGGTTCGTCACATCATGGCGTCCCTGTTCACTGCCGGAAGGAGGAAAATTTACCAGCGTTTTGGTGTCGCGCGGCGAGGAAAGCTACAGCTGGGACAAGTACGCGACGCTTAAGGCGCCGGAAGTCACGTTGTCTGGCGACGTGTGGACGCTCAGTGGCCAACTGCAGGAACACCTCGGGCCGACGGACGGATCACTCCGATCACCGAGGTTCCGGGCGAGGTCACGGGATCCGTTGACCACCTCCTGGCGGCAGACAAAAAGGTCTTCACACTCGACGGTAAGGAAGCGACGAAGATTTCGCTCACGACCTGCTTCCGTAAAGGCGGCCCAAATGGGTTCGTTAAGAGGTTCGAGATGACTGGCGATTTCGACGACCACCTGGCGACCGTGACCGTCAACTACCTAGATAACGGTGATCCCGACCGGATCGACCTGTTGCAGGCTGATCGGAAGACTAAGACTCCGAGCAGCTTCGTGTGGAGCTCTCTGCAAAAATCGGGCCCTGCCTTTGGTAAGGAAGGCAAAAAGTTTGCCGTGGGTGGCAACATGGCGGACAACATGGACGAGAGCCACTCGATCGAACTCGCGACCGAATGCGACGAGT
Source organism: Bowdeniella nasicola (assembly GCF_001907295.1). Classification (GTDB taxonomy): domain Bacteria; phylum Actinomycetota; class Actinomycetes; order Actinomycetales; family Actinomycetaceae; genus Bowdeniella; species Bowdeniella nasicola. The sequence goes on along the minus strand of NZ_MQVR01000007.1, from coordinate 34,157 downwards.
TTAGAGACCAAGACGACTATTGGGTTCGCGCGAGTTCGAACGAGTATCGAGCGCGTAGCTGCGCGCGATCGCCCACGTGATGGCGACGACGGTCAGGCCCGAACCGAGCATATGCGCAACGACGAGAGCCGGATGCAGTCCGGTGAAGTACTGGATGTAACCGAGCAGGCCCTGGGCGAGTAAAACGCCCACGACAACGAGCCACGGCCGGGCAGCCAACGAACTGCGCTTGGCAACGAGGTAGGTCGCGATGGCGACGAGAATGACGAGCACCCAGGCGGCGCCCGCGTGGATGCGGGTGATGAAAAGCGGATCGATCGCGAACCGGTACGGCTTATCGGCATCCCCCGAGTGCGGGCCGGTGCCCGTGACGACGACACCGATGATGGCGACCGCGACCTTCACAGCAGCGATCGCAACATGTAGAGACGTTTCGAGGCGGGGGAGCGCAGCGGGGTCCGTTGCACGCGGCCGGTAGAGCCGGTAGACGAGATACGTCGAAAGCGAGACGAGCCCGAGGGATAGCGCCATGTGCAGGCCGACGACGGCCGGATGGAGCGTCACCCAGACACTGATGCCACCGACGACCGCCTGCACGATAATGAGCGCGAGGACCGCCCAGGCATAGGGACGCACATCGCGCCGCGTGGGCGCGGACTTACGGTACAGCGACCAGATCAGCGCGAGAGCAATAATGCCGAGCACCCCCGTGAGCGTCCGGTTGCCGAACTCGATGATCGGGTGCCACGTGGACTCCTCGTGGAAGACCGGCGCGAACTGCCCGGGCTCGCACATCGGCCACGTCGAGCAACCGAGCCCGGAGCCGGTCACGCGCACGGCACCTCCGGTCACGATAATGCCGACTTGGGCCACGAGGTTTGCGATCGACAGGCGTCGCTGAAGGGCGTCATTCACGGGGGTATCCACGCTTGCCATCCTATCGCGGGCCGCCTATTCCCAACGAAAGACGCGCACCGCGAGGGCCGAGAGCACAGCCGCCCACGCGGCTACGACGATCAGGGGAACGAGCGCGAGATTCCCGAGCGCGGCGGCACGCATCGCCTCGCCGAGCGCCCCGAAGGGAGTGAACGCGAGGAAGTAACCCGTCAGGTGCTTTCCGACGGGCACGAGGACGCCGCCGGCGACCACCATGAGGACGAACGCAATATTCGCGACGGCGAGCACGGCCTCGGTGCGCAGCGTACCGCCCAGGCACATTCCGAGCGCGACGAAGGCGAGCGTCCCGAGGGCAACGGTGATGGCGATCAGGAGCAGGCTCGCGCCGCTTACCGGACGCCACCCGCCAAGGATCCACGCGATGGCACACAGTACGAGGACCTGAGCCGCGACGATGATCGCGACGGCGATCGCCTTGCCCAGCAGCAGGCCGCGCGGACCCAGGGGTGTCGTCGCGAGCATACGCAGCACACCCCAGCGGCGATCGAAGGCGACCGCGATCGACTGCGAGGTGAACCCCGAGGCGATGACGGCCATCGCGAGCGAACCCGCGAGGGCGTGGGCGGCCTTCGGCTCGGGCAGGCCGAGCGCGTCGATATGCAGGAGCGCGACAAGCGCGATGATCGGCATGATGAAGGCGACCATGAGCTGTTCGCCATTGCGCAAGATCGCACGCGTCTCCCACGACGCCTGGGTCAGTGCGGTGCTCACTTCTCGTCCTCCCTCGTCAGCGCCAGGAACACGTTCTCCAGGCTCCGCGGCCGCACGTTTACCTCGAGATCGCTAAGCCCGCGCGCGAGCAGTTCACTCGTGAGGCGGTGCATGACCTCGGCGCTCGATCGCGGCACCTCGATCGTCGTATCCGCGCCATCGATGAGCTGGCCATCCACGGCGCGCGCTAGCGAGTCTGCGTCCGCGACCTGCCCACCGAGCGTGATGAGGGTGCCGCCGGTGAGGTCGGCGACGGTGCCGTTCGCGACGACCGTGCCGCGGTTGATGACGACGATCCGGTCGGCGAGCTGCTCGGCCTCATCCATGAGGTGGGTCGTGAGCACGATCGACGCGCCCCGCTCGCGCACCCGCTGCAGCAGCTGCCACAGCTCTCGGCGCGAATGGGGGTCGACACCCGCGGAGGGCTCATCGAGGAAGAGGAGATCCGGCTCGCCGATCATCGCGCAGCCAATCGCGACCCGCTGGCGTTCACCGCCCGACAACCGGCGCACGGCCGTCGAGAGCCGATCGGTCAGCCCGAGGGAGGCAGCAAGCGCACGTTCCGCGCCCGCGCGCCGGTGCAGTTTTGCCACGTGGGCCAGCACGGCGCCCGCACTCGGTGCCTGCGGCAGGCCACCTCCTTGCACCATGACGCCGACACGCCGACGCAACTCGGGGGCGCTCGCGGGATCGAGCCGGTCTTTGCCGAGCACGCGGATCGCGCCGGAATCGGGGGAGCGAAGGCCCGCGCAGCATTCGATCGTCGTCGTCTTGCCGGCGCCATTAGGGCCGAGCACCGCGGTGATCTCGCCCCCTTCGGCAGTAAAACTCACCTCATCGACGACGCGGCGAGTGCTATAGGACTTCACGAGGTCCAAAACCTCAAGAGCTGGGGATGGCACCCACCCAGCCTACCTATGGGCGGATGGGGCGATTAGATGAGAACTGCCCCATGAAGGTATACCTTGGTTGTCGGGAATGAATTAAGCAATAAAAATGTTGTTTTAGTCAGGACCGGAAGGAGGAGCGCATCGTGTCAACCACACTGCCACCGCGTAGCGAGGACGACGGAACGCGCCTCGTTCCGCGCCGCTCCGGCGATCACGAGCTCACTGAGGACGGCGCCACCCGCGCCCGTATCCTCGACCTCATTATCGAGCGCGGTCCGATTACCGCGCGCGAGCTCGCCAAGCACCTGGATCTCACCGCGGCGGCCGTCCGCCGCCACCTGGGGACCCTCGAAACGCACGGAGAAATCACCGACTACGAGGGCGCGAGCCACACCGTACGTGGCCGTGGCCGCCCCGCCCGTCACTTCGTCGCCACCGACGAGGGGCGCGGGGGAGCCGCCAATCCCTACAGCGCCCTCGCCTCTGACGCGCTTTTGCAGCTGGCGACGATCGCCGGCGACGAGGCCGTCCAGACCTTTGCCCGCAACCGCTTCGATACGCTCGCCGAGTCCTACCGGCCCGTTGTCGAAGCCGCCGGTGACGACCCGCTGGCACGCGCCGAGGCCCTCGCCGCAGCGCTCACAAAGGACGGTTTCGCCGCGACGGTTCGCCCCGTCGGCGACGGCGGGATCGCCCTGCAGCTGTGCCAGGGCCACTGCCCGGTACAGGCCGTCGCCGAAAACTTCCCGCAGCTGTGTGAGGCCGAAACCGAGGCCTTCTCGCGACTCTTGGGAGTCCACGTGCAGCGCCTCGCGACCCTCGCGTCCGGCGAACACGTCTGCACCACACACGTTCCCCTGTTCATCCCCCCTCGCCGAGATTCGGAAGGAAATTCATGACGACAGATACCAGCCAGGCACCCCAGCCGGCTCCGAGCACCGATGAGGAGATCATTAACTCCATCGGTGCATACAACTACGGCTGGCATGATCCCGATGTCGCCGGCGCTTCCGCTCGGCGTGGCCTGAGCGAGGAAGTCGTCCGCGATATCTCCGCACTGAAGGGCGAACCCGAGTGGATGCTCAAGCGCCGCCTGCGTGCCCTCGACCTGTTCGACAAGAAGCCGATGCCCACGTGGGGCGCGGACGTCTCCGACATCGACTTCGACAACATCAAGTACTTCGTGCGCTCCACGGAAAAGCAGGCCACCAGCTGGGAAGACCTGCCCGAGGACATCAAGAACACCTACGACCGGCTCGGCATCCCCGAGGCGGAAAAACAGCGCCTCGTCGCGGGCGTTGCCGCGCAGTACGAATCCGAAGTCGTCTACCACCAGATCCGCGAGGACCTGGAGCAGCAGGGCGTCATCTTCCTCGACACCGACACCGGCTTGAAGGAACACCCCGAACTGTTTCAGGAGTACTTCGGCACCGTCATTCCTGCCGGCGATAACAAGTTCGCGGCCCTGAACACCGCCGTGTGGTCGGGCGGCTCCTTCGTCTACGTCCCGCCCGGCGTGCACGTGGAGATCCCGCTGCAGGCCTACTTCCGCATCAACACGGAAAACATGGGCCAGTTCGAGCGCACGCTCATCATCGCCGACGAGGGCTCCTACGTGCACTACGTCGAGGGCTGCACCGCGCCGATCTACAAGACCGACTCGCTGCACTCGGCCGTCGTCGAAATCATCGTGAAGAAGGACGCCCGCGTCCGCTACACGACGATCCAGAACTGGTCGAACAACGTCTACAACCTCGTCACCAAGCGCACGACCGTCGAGGCCGGCGGCACCATGGAATGGGTCGACGGCAACATCGGCTCCAAGGTGACCATGAAGTACCCGGCCGTCTACCTCATGGGCGAGCACGCCCGAGGCGAGACCCTGTCGATCGCGTTCGCGGGCGAAGGCCAGCACCAGGACACCGGCTCCAAGATGGTGCACATGGCGCCGCACACCTCCTCGTCGATTGTCTCCAAGTCGGTGGCGCGTAACGGTGGCCGCTCCTCCTACCGCGGACTCGTCCAGGTGATGGAAAACGCCAAGCATTCCAAATCCAACGTGCTGTGTGACGCGCTACTCGTCGACCAGATCTCCCGGTCCGACACCTACCCGTATGTCGACGTGCGCACCGACGACGTCGAGATGGGACACGAAGCGACCGTCTCCAAGGTGAGCGAGGACCAGCTGTTCTACCTCATGAGCCGCGGCATGGAAGAAACCGAAGCCATGGCCATGATCGTGCGTGGGTTCGTCGAACCGATCGCGCGCGAGCTGCCGATGGAATACGCGCTCGAACTCAACCGACTTATTGAACTTCAGATGGAAGGATCCGTGGGCTAACCGTGACCACACTGTCAACCGATCATTCGCGAGCCGAACTCGCCGGCGACCACACCCACGGCTCAACTCCGGCAGCTGACAAGGCGGATAAGCCGCGTTCCTTCGAGCTCGCAGACTTCCCGGTCCCGGCCGGCCGCGAAGAAGACTGGCGCTTCACGCCGATCAAGCGGATGTCCGACCTCTTCGCCGATACGCTCACCGGCCCGGCACCGTCGATTAGGTTCGAGGGCTCCGACCTGACGGCCGAGGGCCTGCCGTTTGACGTCACGACCGACGAGTGTCCGTGCGTGGGCTCGGTCGGCGCGCCCGCCGACCGCACCTCCGTCGTCGCCTGGGCCAACCGTGGCACCCCGACGTGCATTACCGTCGGCGAATCCGCCTCCCGCCCGCTCGTCTTCGACATCGTCGGCGACTCGCGCGAGGCCGCGGCTCAGCACGTGACCATCAACATCGCCGACGGCGTCGAGGCGACGATCGTCTTGCGCCACACCGGCAGCGTTCAGCTGACCCAGACCGTCGAGATCGACGCGGGCGCCGATTCGGACGTCACGATCGTTAGCACCCAGGAATGGGACGACGACGCTGTGCACGCCGCCTCGCACCGCATCTCGGCTGGGAAGGACGCCGTCGTCAAGCACATCGTCGTCACCCTCGGTGCCGACCTCGTGCGGATCACGACCGACGTCGAATTCGCCGGTGAAGGCGCCGACGTCGAGCTCCTCGGCGTCTACTTCACCGACGCCGGCCAGCACCACGAGCACCGCCTTTTTGTGGAGCACCGCCTGCCGAACTGCGTCTCCGATGCGACCTACAAGGGCGCGCTGCAGGGCAAGGACGCGCACGCCGTATGGGTCGGCGACGTCCTCATCGGTCACGATGCGACCGGCACCGACACCTACGAGCTGAACCGCAACCTGCTGCTGACCGAAGGCGCCCGCGCCGACAGCGTGCCGAACCTCGAGATCGAAACCGGCGAGATCGCCGGCGCCGGCCACGCCTCTGCGACCGGCCGCTTCGACGACGAGCAGCTGTTCTACCTCATGAGCCGCGGCGTGCCCGAAGACCTCGCCCGCCGCCTCGTCGTGCGCGGCTTCTTCGCCGAGCTCATCAACCGCATCGGCGTGCCCGAGGTGCAAGACCGCCTCATCGCCGCGATCGAAGCGGAACTCGACCAGACCATGGCCCTCATCAAGTAAGGAACACGCAACCTTGTCCACTCTGGAAATTAAGAACCTGCACGTCCAGGTCGAGACGAACGACGGCCCGAAGCAGATCCTGCGCGGCGTCGACCTCACCATCAACTCCGGCGAGATCCACGCCATCATGGGCCCGAACGGCTCTGGCAAGTCCACCCTCGCCTACTCGATCGCGGGCCACCCGAAGTACGAAGTTACCGAGGGCGAGATCCTGCTCGACGGCGAAGACGTCCTCGAGATGAGCGTCGACGAGCGCGCCAAGGCGGGCCTTTTCCTCGCGATGCAGTACCCGGTCGAGGTCCCCGGCGTGTCCGTCTCCAACTTCCTGCGCACCGCCCGCACCGCGGTCGACGGCGAAGCCCCGAAGCTGCGCACCTGGGTCGGCGAAGTCAAGGACGCCATGGAGCGCCTGCGCATGAACCCCGACTTCGCGAACCGCGACGTCAACTCGGGCTTCTCCGGCGGCGAGAAGAAGCGCCACGAGATCCTGCAGATGGAGCTGCTGCGCCCGAAGTTCGGCATTCTCGATGAGACCGACTCCGGCCTCGACATCGACGCCCTGCGCATCGTGTCCGAGGGCGTCAACCGCGTCCACGAGGAGACCAACACGGGCATCATGCTCATCACGCACTACACGCGCATCCTCAACTACATCAAGCCCGACTTCGTCCACGTCTTCGTCGACGGTCGCGTCGCTGAACAGGGCGGCGGAGAGCTCGCCGAGCGTCTCGAAGCCGAAGGTTACGACCGCTTCTTGCAGGCAGCGCACTAATGCCGACTTCGCCCGTGGTGACGCGCTCCGACTTTCCCGCGTTGGAGCGCAACCTCGGCGATGTCCAGCTGACGTACCTGGATTCGGCGGCGACGGCGCTCAAACCGCAGGTCGTCATCGACGCCGAATCCGATTTCTACGCCCGTCTGGATGGCGCCGTGCATCGCGGCGCCCACCAGGTCGCCGTCGAAGCCACCGAAATCTACGAGGGCACCCGCGCGAAAGTCGCGGCCTTCATCGGCGCGGCTACCGAGGAAATCGTCTGGACCAAGAACGCGACGGAGGGGTTCAACCTCGTCGCCTACGGCATCCTCAACGCGACCCTCGACGATAGGGCTAACCCGGGCAGCGTCGATGAGCGCCTCGCGATCCGTCCCGGCGACACGATCGCCGTGACGCAGGTCGAACACCACGCGAACTTCGTGCCGTGGCAGCAGCTCGCCGCGCGCACCGGCGCCGAGTTCCACGTCGTGCCCGTCCGCCCCGACGGCACGATCGACCTCGAGGCGCTTGCCGACCTTCCCGAGCGCACCCGCGTGCTCGCGTTCACGCACGCCTCGAACGTCACCGGCGCCCTCACCGACGTCGCGGCGATGGTCGCGGTGGCCCGCGAACGCGGCGCTCTCACGGTGCTCGACGCGTGCCAATCCGCGGCGCATCTGCCGCTCGACATGGGCGAGCTGGGCGTCGATTTCGCGGCGATGAGCGCGCACAAGATGATGGGGCCGACGGGCGTCGGCATCCTGTACGGCCGCTCCGAGCTTCTGGCCGCGCTGCCGCCGTTCATCACGGGCGGCTCGATGGTCGCCCTCGTGACCGAACAGGCGACGCGGTTCATGCCCGCGCCGATGAAGTTCGAGGCCGGCACGCAGATGACCGCGCAAATCGCGGGCCTGTCCGCCGCCATCGATTATTTGAACGGCGTCGGGATGGGCAAGGTCGCGGCCTACGACCTCGAACTCGGCGACTACCTCCTGCAGGCCGTGCGCGCCACGCCCGGCGCCCGCATCATCGGTCCCGAGTCCGGCGAGCGGCTCGGCCTCGTCGCCTTCGCGCTCGGCGACGTGCACCCGCACGACGTCGGCCAGTACCTCGACGCTGCCGGCATCGCGGTGCGCGTCGGGCACCACTGTGCCCAACCCGTCCACCGCGCGCTCGGCGTGCAATCCTCCACGCGCGCGTCGATCGGCCCCTACACGACCCGCGCCGACATCGATCGCTTCGCCGATCGCCTCGCCGGCGTCCGGCCCTTCTTCCAAGGAACCGCCTAAATGGACGCAATGGAACAGCTCTACCAGCAGATCATCCTCGACCACTCCAAGGCCCGCCACGGCGGGGCCCTGCTCACTGACTACGACGGTGAGTCCTTCCAGGTCAACACGACGTGCGGCGACCAGGTGCTGCTGCGCGTCGACATGGACGGGGACCGCGTCGCGCGCATCGGCTGGGAGGGCGAAGGCTGCTCGATCTCGCAGGCATCGCTGTCCGTGATGCACGACATGACCGAGGGCGAAGCCGTCGCCGACATCGACCACCTCGCCGGAATTTTTCGCGACATGATGCATTCGCGCGGCGATTTTCCGGACGATCTGCTCGACGAGCTCGACGACGCCTCGGCCTTCGTCGGCGTCGCGAAATTCCCCGCCCGCGTCAAATGCGCGCTGCTCGGCTGGATCGCCCTGGCCGACGCCATCGCCGACGCGAAGCAGAAATAGGAGACAATAGCCCCATGACTACCGACCCGCAGCCTACGACCGCCGCCGACGTCGAAGAGGCGATGCGCGACGTCATCGACCCCGAGCTCGGCATCAACGTCGTCGATCTCGGCCTCGTCTACGGCGTCAACATTGAGCCCGACGGCACCGCCGTCATCGACATGACGCTCACGTCCGCCGCCTGCCCGCTGACGGACGTCATCGAGGACCAGACGTACTCGTGCCTCCAGGGCCTCGTGAAGGACTCGCGCATCAACTGGGTCTGGATGCCGCCGTGGGGTCCGGACAAGATCACGCCGGAGGGCCGCGACCAGCTGCGCGCCCTCGGATTCAACGTCTAGCACGGTACGCTAGCGGGGTGAAACGCCGCCTGATTTCTGCCGCCTTCGTGGCGTGCGCACTGTCCGCTTGTACCGCGTCGTCGGCTCCGAACGAGCCGTTGGCGAGCCCGACGACGATCACGCCGTGGCCCTCCGATGCCGCCACGACGACGCAGCCGGCGGTCACGTTCACCCTCGTCTCGGCGGGCGACGTCCTGCCGCACACCTCGCTGTTCCAGGCGGCGAAGACGGCCGACGGCTATGACTTCACGCCGAACATGGCCGCGTCGAAGCCCTTCGTTGAGGGCGCGGATATCGCGCTGTGCTCGCTCGAGGTTCCGATCGCACCCGAGGGCACGAAACCCAGCGGCTACCCGATGTTCGGCGCGCCCAAACAGCTCATCGGCGACCTGAAAACCCTCGGTTGGGACGGCTGCACCTTCGCGACGAACCACACCGCCGACCGTGGCTGGGACGGCCTGAAAACTACGCTCGACGCCTTCGACGCGGCGGGACTCGGCGTCACCGGCGTCGGCCGGACGAACGACGAGCGCCTCGCCCCGCGCTACTACCGCGTCGAAAAAGACGGCCGCAGCTTCACGCTCGCGCACGTGTCCGGCACCTATGGCCTGAACGGCATGCCCGACCCCGGCAAGAAGCAGGGCTTCCAGGCCGTCAACATGCTCGAAGACATCGCCGACGCGGCCAAGCGCGCCAAGGACGCCGGCGCCGACATCGTCATCGCGAGCCCGCACTGGGGCATCGAATACCAGATGAAACCGAACGACGAACAGCGCGCCATCGGCCAACAGCTCGCCGACACCGGCGTCGTCGACGCGATCATCGGCACCCACCCGCACGTGCCGCAGGAGGTCGCCGAACTTGCCGGCAAGGACGGCAAGAAGGTCCCGATCGTCTACTCGACGGGCAACTTCTGGTCCGGGCAGGACGAAAAATGCTGCACGCGCGAGACCGCGACGGGCCTCATCGCCCAGCTGGCCATCACCGTCGACGACGACGGCGCGCGCGTCGGCGCGATGAAATACACGCCCGTGACGATGGACCTCGACGCCCGCCGCCACCACTTCATGCTGTCCTCGCTCGTCGACGGCGACCGCCCGAAGGGCGTCACGCTCAAGCCCGACCGCATCAAGGCACGCTGGGACGCGCTCCTGAAGGTCATGGGCGACGAGCACCTGGAGAAGAACCCGCCCAAGGGCGGCGCCAAGGTCACGCTCGTCGACGCCCCCAAGAAGGGCTAGCTAGGGCTGCTGGACCGACCAGGTATCGCACGCCTGCATCCAGCCATGCTTGAACCCTTGCGTAAACCACTTCATGCGCTGCTCGGCGCTGCCGTGCGTCCACGTCTCGGGCGAGACCCGGCCCTGCTGCTGGGCGCTGCCGCGGCCCGGTGCCGCCGATCGGCGCGGTCGAGGGATCGCCGCCCAAGAACATGTAGAGCAAGAGGAATAACAGGCCGCCAAGACCGCCGACGCCGCCGGCGACAAGGTGGTGAGCCGTAACCGCTCTCGTTAAGGCGTCAGGCGTTCGTATACCCAGGCGACGCACGTGTACGGCAGGCTCACGAGGTCGTCCTCGCCATAGCCGAGATGCTCGTTGAGGTACCACCGCAGGTTGTCCTGCATGCGACCGCGCACGGCCTCGCTCGCGGCGAGATACGACGATCGGGTCCGCGCCAGAGCCATGACGTCGCGGGGGAGGAGGTCCTGGGTGAAGGACGACGTGAGACGCCGCGGCACGCCAAAATACGGCGCCAGGTCGCGGTAGCCGCGGGTGAGGTGGACATCGCCGCTGCGCATGATCCGCGTGAGTCGGTGCACCCACGCCACCTCGGTATCGAACTGGTTCCAGATGAGAACGAGATGGCCGCCGGGCGCTAGCAGCCGGTGCGCCTCAGCGCTCGCCGCGATCTCGTCGACCCAATGCCAGGATTGCGCATACGTCATGACCGACGCGCACCCGTCCGCGAGCCCGGTCGCCTCGCCGCGGGCATCGACGACGCACACGTGGGGGAGCCGGGCCGCCAGCTGCCGCGCCATTGCTTCGGCGGGCTCGACGGCGATTACCTCGCAGCCGCGTGCCAGCAGCATGTCCGTGAACTTGCCGGTCCCGGCCCCGCAGTCGATGACCGTCCCACCCTCCTGCTGGGCGAGCTCGGCGACCGCATCGGCGATCTCAGCAGGGTAGTCCGGGCGATATTTCTGGTAGCTCTCATCGGCCTGACGAAACGCGGCCGCGCGCCGCTCGCGCGTCCGCCGATCGCGCCGCGTCGCGCGGATGGGCTCAATCGGCTTCTCGGAGATCACGCAGCTACTGTAGCGCCTTGGTGATAGCCGCAATCTGGCCGCCGCTACCCACAGGGAGGCGATAGGGCATTACCCGCATGCTGATGCCCGACGCGCACCACAGTCCGCGCCCGCCCCACCTCAGCGTTATCCACAGGCAACTGTCGAGTGCCGTCAAACTTTAGCGAGATGCCTTGTAGGCCCTATCGCCATTATTCGAACAGCTGTACGATCGTGTCATGAGCATCACCGGCACCCTCGCCACCCTGCAGCAGGTCGAAGCGGCCCTGCAGGGGATCAGTGCGAGCGATATTGCCACGCTCAGTGATGCCGAACGGCTCGACGCTACCCGCGTCATCCTGCGCCTGGAAGCGAGCCTCGCGGGCCTAAAAGCAGGAACCCTGTCGGATCTCGAACGCGATGAGACGACGACGAGCGAAACCGGCCTTCCGACCTCAAGCTGGGTCCGCATCGAAACGAACACGTCCCAGTCCGCCGCCCGCAGCCAGATCAAATCGGCGAGCACGTTCGCCCGCTACCCGGCAATCCTCGATGCCATCCGCGCCGGCGCGATGACCTACGCTCATGCGAAGACCGCCATCGCGACTCTCGACGCCATCAAAGAAGATCCGCATGCCATCGCCGATCCCGCCATCATCGCCGGGGCGCAGCGCACACTGCTCGAGCTCGCCCGCGACCACGACCCCGCATCCTTCGCCACCCAGGCCGCAGCGCTGTCGGCCCATATCGCCGAAGACTCCCTTGCCGAGCAGGAAGAACACGCCGCGCGCGAAGCCCAGCGCGCGTTCAACAACCGGGGCCTGTTCATCAGCCAGTCGGCCGATGGCCGCACGACGACGATGACGCTGCGCTACCCGACGACGGCGGTGCTCGATGTCCTGGCGATCATCAACGCCCGCGGCGAAGCCAAGTTCTACGAAGCCACCAAGGCCGCCGACGCCACGAACACCGACGCGACTAGCGCCGGCGCGACGAACTCGCCCGCGACGAACGCCGAGGCGCCCGTCGGTACTCGTGCCCAGTATTGCGCCGACGCCCTCATCGAGCTGCTGGGCGAAAACCACCAGGACACCCGGTCCCCGTCGGTGGGCGGAGACCGCCCCCGCATCATCGTCACGGCCGATTTCCGCTCCTGGCTCGCCGAATCCTGCCAGCTCCTCGGCCTCGACCCGGTCGAGACGCGCATCGACCCGTTCGCCCGCCCCCAGCTGGACCTCGACATCTGCACCGACGAACTCCACGCCGACGACCTGCCAGCCACCGACCGAAGAATCGCAGGGCCGCCACCTACCGACCCGCCTGACGGGGACCCGCCAGGCGCGGACCCACCAGCCGATCGTTCGTTCCCGCCGCATCTGATCCCACCACCCGAGGAACTCGAGCACGAACGCGCGGCCCGCGAGCGCTCCAGAGAATTCCTCGAAGCCCTCCGCACCAACGCCTCACGGCACTGGCACCGCCGAACCGAAGACGGCACCCCCATCTCAGCCCTCGACCTCAGGCTGCTGTCCTGCGACGCCGAGATGATGTTCGTCGACATCGACGACCTCGGAGTACCCCGCGGCTCGACCGCGAGATCGCGAACCATCAGCGTCAAACTGCGACGCGAACTCGCCGTCCGCGACCGTGGCTGCATCTTCCCCGGCTGCCTCGTGCCCGCCTCCTACTGCGACGTGCACCATATCGTCCCGTGGGCCGCGGGAGGGCCGACCGTACGTGACAACCTCGTCCTCGTCTGCCCGCACCACCACCGCCAGTTGCAGCACGACCCGGGCGATTACGAGAACTGGACCGCACGCATGGGAAGCGACCATGTCCCCGTCATCATCCCGCCGCGCCGCTTTGACCCGGACCAGCGCCCGATCACCCACGACCGCTACAAGCCCTACCGCTCACCCCAGCCCACGAGGCAAACCGAGCCAGGGGACCAGACCGACCCGGCGAGCCAGTCGGAGCCGGGGGAGAACGCCGCAGCGTGAGGTAACTAGCACCGTCGGCCACAAAAACAATGCGGGCTTTTGCCGCCTTCGTCGCTACGATGGGACGCGGCCAAGGAAAGGACCACCTCATGATCTCCGCGAAGAACGTCTCGGTGCGCATCGGCGCACGCGAACTCATCGCGGACGCAACCTTCCATGTCGGCCCCTCCCAGCGCATCGCCCTCGTCGGCCGCAACGGCGCCGGCAAGACGACCCTGACGAAGCTCCTTGCCGGTGAAGAATCGACCTCCAGCGCCATCTCCCACGAGGGCACGATCATGCGCAAGGGCGAAATTGGCTACCTGCCGCAAGACCCTCGCACTGGCGACCTCGAGCAGCTTGCCAAGGACCGCGTCCTATCCGTGCGCGGCATCGACGAGATCGTCCGCCGCATCGCCAAAGCCGAACACGAGATGAGCACCGCGACCGGCGCCCGGCAGCAAAAAGCCATGGAGCGCTACGTGCGTCTCGACGCCGAGTTCACCGCCCAAGGCGGCTGGGCCGCCCACGCCGAAGCCGCCCGCATCACCTCCAACCTCGGCCTCCCCACCCGCGTCCTCGACCAGCCGCTCAAAACCCTGTCCGGTGGCCAGCGCCGCCGCGTCGAACTCGCGCGCATCCTGTTCTCCGACGCCACCACGCTGCTGCTCGACGAGCCCACCAACCATCTCGACCACGACTCGATCATCTGGCTGCGCGACTACCTCAAGACGTATTCGGGCGGACTCATCATGATCTCCCACGACGTCGATCTCGTCCGTACCGTCGCCAACGAAGTGTTCTACCTCGACGCGACCCGCGCCGAACTCGACATCTACAAGATGGGCTGGGACGCCTACCTCAAGCAGCGCGACGCCGACGAGCGCCGCCGCAAGCGCGAACGCGCTAACACCGAAAAGAAGGCCTCCGCGCTTCTCGCCCAGGCCGACAAGATGCGCGCCAAGGCCACCAAAGCCGTCGCTGCGCAGAACATGGCCCGCCGCGCCGAACGTATGCTCGCAGGCCTGTCCGATGAGCGCCGCGCCGAGCGCGTCGCCAACCTGCGCTTTCCCGACCCGGCCCCTTGCGGCAAGACGCCCCTGACTGCCCAGGGCCTATCCAAGTGGTACGGCTCTCTCGAGGTCTTCACCGGCGTCGACCTCGCCATCGATCGTGGCTCCAAAGTCGTCGTCCTCGGACTGAACGGCGCCGGCAAGACCACCCTGCTGCGCCTGCTCGCCGGAATCGAAGAGCCCGACACCGGCAAAGTCAAGGCCGGCCACGGTCTCAAGCTCGGCTACTACGCCCAGGAACACGAAACGCTCGACATGAGCCACACCGTCGTCGACAATCTGCGCAGCGCCGCCCCCGAACTCGACGACACCGGAGTGCGCAACATCCTCGGCTCGTTCCTCTTTTCGGGCGACGACGCCGACAAACCCACATCCGTGTTGTCCGGCGGCGAGAAGACGCGCCTCGCGCTCGCGGTCCTCGTCGTCTCCTCGGCCAACGTCCTGCTGCTTGACGAGCCGACAAACAACCTCGACCCCGCCTCACGCGACGAGATCCTCGCGGCGCTCGCGGCCTTCAGCGGTGCCGTCGTCCTGGTCTCGCACGACGAGGGAGCGGTCCGGGCCCTCGACCCCGACCGCGTCCTCCTCCTACCGGACGGTGACGAGGACCTCTGGAGCCCCGACTACGAGGAACTCATCTCCCTCGCTTAATCAGTCATAACTGGCTGATATGCAGAAATCAGTCATTTTTGTATGATGAGGGCATGTTCGTCCTGACCGCCGACCAGATCGACTCCGGATCCAACCCGGACCGCGTGCCGGAGGCGACGCGCGCGCTCAACGCCCTTGCACCCACGCTCGCCTTCGAGCGCACCGTCGGCGACGAATTCCAGGGCGCCTTTGACAAGGGCGAGGCCGTCGTCGCGGCATTGCTCGCCTTGATCGAGATGGACTGCTGGCACATCGGCGTAGGCGTCGGCGAAATCGACACCCCGCTGCCGAAACACTCCCGTGAGGGGGACGGCCCCGCATTCCGGTCCGCGCGCGAGGCGGTCGAACGCGCCAAACGCCAGCGCCAACCCGCGATCGAGGGCGCCCCCGATGCCCAGGCCGTCTTGCGCCTCATGAACGCCCTGCTCGCCGGTCGCACCGAGCGCCAGTGGGAGATCGCCGCGCTTGCCGAAACCCTCTCGGGCGCCGATATCGCCGCCAAGCTCGACATCGCCCCGCAGACTGTCTCGGACGTCTTGAAAGCGGGCCATGCCAAAGAGATCGCTGAAGCGCGCCCGACGCTCGCCCGCCTCTTGGAGTCCGCATGATCAACCACCCGCAATTGGCTCTCCTCCTTGCGAACTGGGCCGCCTTCCTCCTCATCTCGATCGGACTGGGCTGGCTCATCACCGTCGGCGTCCTGCGCATCGCGCAGGTCACGAAGTCGGTCGCCCCACCCGAGCCCATCCCGAAGCTCGAGCGCAAGCCCCAGCCACCGGAGGTCATGCGCGGCGGCACCCTCATCGGGATCCTCGAGCGTTTCCTCATCACGAGCGCCATCATGTCCGGGTTCTTCAGCCTCATCCCGGTCGTCCTAGCGATCAAGGGCCTCGGCCGCTATCCCGAACTGAAGTCCGCACCCGGCGCCTCCGAACGCTTCATCATCGGAACGCTCACCTCGGTCGCGGTGGCCGTCGTCATCGGCATGATCGGGCGCGAAGCCCTCGCCTACGTCGACCCGGGTCTGTTTAACCGGGCGTTTTAAAGCTGCGAGTCGAGCAGCGCGTCTTCTTCGCGCTCCAGGCTTGCCCGCTTCGGACGCGGCGCAATCCTCCCCGCATTTTCGGCGGCTTCCCGACGCGCCAAAATCACGAGCCCGACGACGGCGCCGAGCGCAAAAACCCACCACTGGAACGCATACGACAGGTGCGGGCCGAGGTCTCGCTCCGGAGTGGGGTAGCCGCGCAGGCCATCCAGTCCGTCGGTCACCTGCACATAGCCGTTGAGCAGCGCGCCCTGGCCGAGCTGATTCGGGTTGATCGCGTGCGCCTGGCCCTGCGTGATACCACGCGAATCGGCGGGCTCCGGCGGACGGAGCCGGCCAACAAAGCTCACCTGCCCGCTCGGCAGCGGCGGGGGAGTCGGCGCCGTTTCCTCGACGGGCAGCCACCCGCGGTCGACGACGACGTTGATGCCCGGCGTCTGCAGCACGGCGACGACGCGGTAGGCGTTCTTGCCACCCACGGCGCGGTTGCGGATGAGGATTTGCTCGCCGGTCCACTGGCCGGTGAGCTCGACGGGCCGCCATTCGCGCGTCCCGTCGATCGACACGCCCTCGGCGACGACGTCCGCAAGGGGTATCGTCGGCGCGTTGTAGGCGCGATCGAACTGGGCGACGAGGTCCCGCTTGTGTTCATAGCGTCCCCACTGCCACATCCCGAGCAGGATGCACGTGACGACAACGATGAGCGCGGTGAGCATGAGCCCGACCCAGCGGCCGCTGGTCAGGAAGCGGTAACGGTTCACCGCAGGAACTCCGAATCGTCGTGAAACCATGAGGGCTTATTTGGGGCAGCCTCAAGCAGCCGACCCTCAACGGGG
Source organism: Bowdeniella nasicola (assembly GCF_001907295.1). Lineage (GTDB taxonomy): Bacteria > Actinomycetota > Actinomycetes > Actinomycetales > Actinomycetaceae > Bowdeniella > Bowdeniella nasicola. Next base: position 17,365 of record NZ_MQVR01000007.1, on the reverse strand, counting down.
GTGCCATCCGGGTCGATAATCGGGCCCGACGGGGGCGGGATCGAAGGTTCCGCCGTTTCGTCGATCTTTCCGGCGGGTTCGCGCCCCGCATTGGCGACCATCACCGCGAGCATCGGCAGCAGAATCGCCCCCGCGGCGAACAGCCAGCGATACCAGCCGGGCACGAGCGCGCACGCGATCAGGCAGACCGTACGAATGGTCATCGTGAACAGGTAGCGCGTCGTGCGATCATCGACGTCCTCCGACAGGGCACGCCGGGCGGAGGTGATGTGATAAATCCGCTCGGCCTTTGTGCCCATACCTGCAGGCTATCGCGTCCTTTTGTGGGGTGTGTACCAAGCGTGCCTGCCAGGAGCGCGGTAGCGTCGAAGAGATGAATACTACAGCCGTCGTTACCGGCGCGAACCGCGGAATCGGACGCGCGATCACCACCCGACTGCTCGCCGACGGTTTCACCGTCGCCGGGCTGCACCGCTCCGGCGACCTGCCCGAGGGAGCGCACTCCTACACCGCGGACCTCACCGATGCCGCCTCCGTGAGTGCAGCGTTTGAGCAGATCCGCGCCGACCTCGGGCCCGTCGGTGTCCTCGTCGCCAATGCCGGCATCACGAAAGATGGGCTGCTGGCGCGCATGAGCGAAGAGGACTTCGCCGCCGTGCTGGATACGAACCTCACCGGCACGTTTCGCTGCGTGAAGGCCGCAGCGAAGGACATGATGCGCGAGCGCTACGGCCGCATCGTGCTGATCTCCTCGGTCGTTGCGACCTATGGCGGTTTCGGCCAGGTCAACTACGCCGCGGCCAAGTCGGGCCTGATCGGCATGGCCCGCTCGATCGCCCGCGAGCTCGGCGCGCGCGGCGTTACGGCGAACGTCATCGCCCCCGGATTTGTCGAAACCGACATGACCGCGAGCCTGCCGGACAAGATCGTCGCCGATTACAAGTCGCGCATCCCGGCGGGGCGCTTCGCCGCCCCGGAGGAGATCGCCGCGGCCGTGGCATTCCTAGCCTCGAAGGATGCCGGATACGTCAACGGCACGGTAGTAAACGTTGACGGCGGCCTCGGGATGGGCCACTAGGCAGCTAGCAGATTAAGGACTACATATGAGCACCCTCGTTAAGGACAAGACCCTCTTAATCACCGGCGTCTTGAAAGAAACGTCAATCGCTTTCCACGTGGCGCGTCTTACCCAGGAGCAGGGTGCCAACGTCATCCTCACGGCGCCGGGCCGTCAGACCCGGTTGCTGAGCGCGATCGCCCGCCGCCTGCCGAAGCCCGCGCCCGTCCTCAAACTCGACGTGACCAACGATGACGACCTGGCCTCGCTCGCCGACCGCGCCCGCGAGCACACCGATGAGCTGCACGGCGTCGTCCACTCCATCGGGTTCGCGCCGCAGTCGGTCATGGGCGGCAACTTCCTCGCCGGCACCTGGCCCGACGTGTCAACCGCGGTCGAAGTCTCGGCGTTTTCGCTCAAGAGCCTGGCCGTCGCGGCAAAGCCGCTCATGAAGCCGGGCAGCGCGGTCGCGGGGCTGACCTTCGATGCGCAGTTCGCTTGGCCCGTCTATGACTGGATGGGCGTCGCGAAGGCCGCCTTCGAGGCAACCGCCCGCTACCTCGCGCGCGACCTCGGGCCCGACGGCATCCGCGTGAACCTCGTCTCGGCCGGCCCCCTGCGTACTGTCGCGGCGACGTCGATCCCCGGGTTCGATCAGATGGAGAACACGTGGGATGAGCGCGCCCCGCTCGGCTGGGACGTCACGAATCCGGAGCCGGCGGCCAAGGCCGTGGTCGCGCTGTGCTCCGATTGGTTCCCGGCGACGAGCGGCGAGATCGTGCACGTCGATGGCGGCGTGCACATCATGGGCCAGTAGGGTGTTTGTTTCGCCCCGCGCACGTGTGCGATAGTAGGCGCCGTGAAAACACTCGTGCTGCTTCGCCATGCCAAGGCTGAGACCGAAAATGAACTCGGCGACCACCTGCGTGCCCTGTCCGCCAAGGGCCGGACGCAGGCCGCGCGCCTGGGCGAACTCATCCGCGCCGAGACCGAGGTCGACACGGTCCTCGTCTCATCCGCGCTGCGGACCAAGGAGACCTACCGGCTGCTGAGCGCCGAAGAAGCCGAGTGGCCCTCGGGCACCTCGATGGACGCCCTGTATGAGGCCGGGCCGCGCGAGCTTATGGATATCCTCGGCGAACTGCCGGAGGACAAGACCTCGGTCATGGTCGTCGGTCATGAGCCGACGATGAGTTCGCTCGCGCACCTGCTGCACGACGCGAAGGACGAGATCGCCCAGCAGATCCGCCTTGGCGTGCCGACGGCGACGGCGTGCGTCATCGACGTGCCGGTCGCGTGGAGCGAGCTCGAGCGCAACTCCTGCCACGTGCGCGCGGTCATCCGCCCCGAAGACTAAAGCAGGCCGAGCAGCGCCGCGACGGCGTCGAGCCGTCGCATCGGCACGACGCAGTCGGCGCTCTCGCGCAGCGCCGGTTTCGCATCGAACGCGATGCCGATATCGGCCGAGCGAATCATCGCGATATCGTTCGCGCCATCGCCGACCGCCGCGGCAAATCCGCGCTTCCATGATTGGAGGCTTGCCGCCTTCGCGGCGGCATCGACGATTGGCCCAGCGACCTTACCGGTGATGTGCCCGTCGCGGATCTCAAAGCGGTTCGCGCGCACGTGGTCGACGTCGAACATGGGGTCCATGAGCTCGTGGAAGCCGCCGGAGACGACGCCGACGGTGCAGCCCGCTGCCTTCGCCGCGGCAAGAAGCTCGCGGGCCCCGGCCGTGAACGTCAGCCGCTCGCGCACGGTATCAAGCACGGATGTGGGTGCGCCGGCCAGCAGGGCGACGCGCTCGCGTAGCGCCGCGGCAAAATCCAGTTCGCCGCGCATCGCCCGCTCGGTAATCTCGGCGACCTCATGTCCGACGCCGACCTCGCGGGCGATCTCGTCGAGCCCCTCCTCATTAATGAGCGTGGAGTCCATATCGAGCACGATCGTCCCGACCGGGCTAGTCGTGTGCAGGCAGGCGAGCCCAAGCGCCGTCAGCGAGGCGCGCAGCTGCGCGAACATATCGTCGTGATCGTGGTCCGCATGCGTCGGAACGAGCGGCGGCACCTTTCCGCGGTAGTCGATGACGGTGAGGTCGCCGACGCTACGACGTTCGGATGCCAGGCCCAGCCATCCGATGTGGGCGAGGACGTGCTCGACGTCGGGCAGCAGGTGTTCCGGCAGCGCGTCCGGGGAGACAATCGTGAAGCGATGAGCGATCACCGCGTCACGCGCCAGCCCTTGGGCACGACGGTGATGCCGCCCTCGGTGACGGTGAAGCCGCGGGCGCGATCGTATTCGTGGTCGACGCCGACGTGGGCGCCTTCCTCGACGACGACGTTCTTATCGAGGATCGCGCGCACGACGGTCGCGTTGCGGCCGACGTTGACGTTGTCGAACACGACGGATTCGCGCACCGAGGACCACGAGTTCACGCGCACATGCGGGGAGACGACCGAGCCGAGGACCTCGCCGCCGGAGATGATGACGCCGGGGGAGATGATCGAATCGAGGGCGTGGCCGAGGCGTTCGCGATGCCCGTAGACGAACTTCGCGGGCGGCAGGCCGGTGTAGCCGGTGTAGACAGGCCACTGGTCGTTATACAGGTTGAACACGGGCGTGACGGCGATGAGGTCCTGATGCGATTCGTAGAACGCGTCGAGGGTTCCGACATCGCGCCAGTAGTTGCGGTCGCGTTCGTTCGAGCCCGGCACCTCGTTGAACGTGAAGTCGTACAGGCCCGCGGCGCCCTGCCCCACGAAATAGGGCACGATGTTGCCGCCCATGTCGTGGGCGGTATCCGCGTCGGCGTCCTGCGTCACGGCCTCGCGCAGCGCGTCGGCATTAATGACGTAGTTGCCCATCGAGGCAAGGACCTCGTTGGGGGAGTCGGCCAGGCCCTCGGCGCTCTCGGGCTTTTCCAGGAACTCGGCGATCTTATGCGGGTTATCGGCGTCGGCCTGAATAATGCCGAACTGGTTGGCAAGTTCACGCGGCTGGCGAATACCTGCGACCGTCATCGGGAATCCCGAGTCGATATGCTGGTCGACCATCTGGCTAAAGTCCATGCGGTAGATGTTGTCGGCGCCGCAGATGACGACGATGTCCGGTTTTTCGTCGTCGAGCAAATTGAGCGACTGGTAGATCGCATCGGCGCTGCCGAGGAACCAGTTCTTGCCCATGCGTTGCTGCGCGGGCACCGGCGCGACGTAATTGCCGAGCAACGTCGACATGCGCCACGTCTTCGTGATGTGGCGGTCGAGCGAGTGCGACTTGTACTGCGTGAGCACGACGACGCGCAGATAGCCGGAGTTCACGAGGTTCGACAGCGCGAAATCGACGAGGCGATAAATGCCGCCGAAAGGTACGGCGGGTTTCGCGCGTTCTGCCGTAAGCGGCATGAGACGTTTGCCCTCGCCACCAGCGAGGATGATTGCCAGGACGCGAGGTTTAGCCATAGCCCAAGCGTAGGCATAAAAAGGCACGCAAAGGGGCGTTTTTGAGGCGCAACTATAGGACAATGTAGACGTGACTGGAGATAGTTTGCGAGTAGATCTATTAACCAGAGAGTTCCCGCCGCATATCTACGGTGGGGCCGGCGTCCACGTGGCCGAGCTCTCCCGCGTATTGCGGCAGCATATCGACGTTAGAGTGCACGCCTTCGACGGGCCGCGCACCGACGCGCCGGCGGGCGTCACGGGCTTTTCGGACCTGCCGGAACTGGCCGACGCGAACCCCGCGCTGCGCACCTTCGGCGTCGACCTGCTGCTCGCCCAGGCGTGCGAGGGCGCCGACCTCGCGCATTCGCACACGTGGTACGCGAACCTCGGCGGCCATCTCGCCTCGCTCCTGTTCGATATCCCGCACGTCATCAGCGCCCACTCTCTCGAACCGCTGCGGCCCTGGAAGGCCGAGCAGCTCGGCGGCGGCTATGCGCTGAGCTCGTGGGCCGAACGCACCGCCTATGAGGCGGCCGCGGGCATCATCGCCGTCTCCGGTGGCATGCGCGAGGACATCCTGCGCACCTACCCGAACGTCGACCCGGCGTGCGTCCACGTCGTCCACAACGGCATCGACCTGCAGGGCTGGCAGCCGCCGAGCGATGCCGAGCATCGCGCGCAGGTGCTCGCGCGCTACGGCATCGACGAAGACCGGCGGGCCGTCGTATTCGTTGGGCGCATCACGCGCCAAAAGGGCCTGCCGTATCTGCTGCGGGCGGTGCGCCGCCTCGCCGACGATGTCCAGATCATCCTGTGCGCGGGCGCGCCCGACACGCCCGAGATCATGGCCGAGGTCCAGGGCCTCGTCGAAGAGCTGCGGGGCGAGCGCGACGGCGTCATCTGGATCGAGGACATGCTCCCGCGCGCAGGCCTCATCGCGGTGCTCTCGGCCGCGACGACGTTCGTCTGCCCGTCGATCTACGAGCCGCTCGGCATCGTGAACCTCGAAGCGATGGCCGTCGGCCTGCCGGTCATCGGCTCCGCCACGGGAGGCATCCCCGAGGTCATCGACGATGGCACGACGGGCCTGCTCGTCCCGATCGACCAGGTGAGAGACGGCACCGGCACGCCCACGGACCCGAAGCGTTTCGTTTCCGACCTCAGCGACGCCCTGAACCAGGTGCTCGACGACCCGCAGCGCGCCGCCGAGATGGGACGCGCGGCACGCCAACGGGTCGAGGACCATTTCTCCTGGGAAGCGATCGCCGAGCGCACGCTTGAGGTCTACCGGAAGGTGCTGGCCGGGTAAGCTGGAGCCATGACCGACGCAGTCCTCGCTCTTGACGACGTCACCGTCGTTCGCGGTGAAAAAACCATCCTCGATTCGATCTCGCTGCGCGTTGAAGACGGCCAGCGCTGGGTCGTCCTCGGCCCGAACGGCGCCGGAAAGACGACGGTGCTTCAGCTCGCGACCGGCCGGATCTATCCGTCGAGCGGCGAGTTGCACGTCCTCGGGGAAAAGCTCGGGCGCCTCGACGTCTCCGAGCTGCGCAGCCGCGTCGGGCTCGCCTCCTCCGCCCTCGAAGGGCGCATCCAGGGCCGCGAACGCGTCAAGGACGTTGTCCTCACCGCCGCCTACGGCATGATCGGCCGCTGGCGCGAGGCCTATGACGACTTCGACGAGACCCGCGCCGAGGACCTCCTTGCCGCCTTCGGCGTCGGCCACCTCGCCGATCGGGACTTTGGGACGCTGTCCGAGGGCGAGCGCAAACGCGTCCAGGTGGCGCGCGCTCTCATGAGCGACCCCGAACTCCTGCTACTCGACGAGCCCGCCGGGGGACTGGACCTCGGCGGCCGCGAAGAACTCATGTGGGCCCTGACCGAAATCGCGGGCGACCACCGTAGCCCCGTCATCATACTGGTGACGCACCACGTCGAAGAGATCCCGCAGGGCTTCACTCACGCGCTCCTCATGCGCGATGGCCGCACCGTCGCCGCGGGCCCGATCGAAGAGACCCTCACGCCGCATTTGCTGTCGGAAACGTTCGGTCTCGAACTCGAAGTCGAACGGCACCGCGGCCGCTGGTCGGCGCGCGCTGCCGGCCGCGCGCGGGTAGAATAGCCCCAAACGTAGAAAGAAGGAGCGTCATGGGTTGGCTTTGGTGGCTCGGCGCCGTGCTCGTCCTCGTCGTGGTGGAAATGCTCACCGTCGACCTCATCTTTCTTATGCTCGCTGGCGGCGCACTCGCCGGCATGATCGTCCATCTCGCCGGCTTCGAACTGTGGGTCCAAGTGTTGGCCTTCGCGCTCACCTCGGTGATCTTGCTGTTCGCCGTCCGGCCGGGCGCCAAGCGCTGGATGCTGCGCCATACTCCGACGACGCTCACGAACGCGCACGCGCTCGTCGGTCGCGAGGCCGTCGTCGTGCACGACGTGTCGAAGAAGGGCGGCCGCGTCAAACTCGCCGGCGAAGTCTGGACCGCCCGCTCGAAGGATGACCTCGTCATCCGCGAAGATTCCCGTGTCTACGTCCACAAGATCGACGGCGCCATCGCGATCGTCGACGAAGCCCCACCCATTGGAGGCCCCCATGCCTGATATTGGCTCCTCGCTCCTGCTCATCATCCTGATCCTGCTCGCGGTCGTCGTCGTTGTCGCGATCGCGCGTGCGGTTCGGATCGTGCCGCAGGCCGTCGCACTCATCGTCGAACGCTTCGGTAAATTCCAGACGGTGATGTACGCGGGCATCCACTTTCTCATCCCGTTCGTTGACCGCGTGCGCGCGGGCGTCGACCTGCGCGAACAGGTCGTCTCCTTCGCCCCGCAGCCGGTCATCACCTCCGATAACCTCGTCGTCTCGATCGACACGGTCATCTACTTCCAGGTGACGGACCCGAAGTCCGCGACGTACGAGATCGCCAACTACATCACCGGTATCGAGCAGCTGACCGTCACGACGCTGCGTAACGTCATCGGCTCGATGGACCTCGAACAGACCCTCACCAGCCGCGACCAGATCAACGGCCAGCTGCGTGGCGTCCTCGATGAGGCGACGACGAAGTGGGGCATCCGCGTCAACCGCGTCGAGCTCAAGGCGATCGACCCGCCCGCCTCGGTGCAGGGTTCGATGGAGCAGCAGATGCGCGCCGAGCGTGACCGCCGCGCCGCGATCCTCACCGCCGAGGGCGTCAAGCAGTCCCAGATCCTCGAGGCTGAGGGCGAAAAGCAGTCTGCCATTTTGCGCGCCGAGGGCCAGGCCCAGGCCGCAATCCTGAAGGCGCAGGGTGAATCCCGCGCGATCCTTCAGGTCTTCGAGGCGATTCACCGCGGCAACGCGGATCCGAAGCTGCTGGCCTACCAGTACCTGCAGACGCTGCCGAAGATCGCGAACGGCTCGTCGTCCAAGATGTGGGTCGTCCCGACGGAGTTCACCGCCGCGTTCGGTTCGATCGCGCGCGCCTTCGGGGGCGAAAATGGCGGCGAGAACCCGCTCGCGAAGTCGCCCGTCGGCCCGCTCGACGGCCCCGGCTTCAGCGACGACTTCCCCGAGACGAGCCTGCAGGACCCGAAGGAAGCCCTGGCCGAGGCGCGCGGCGAAGCCGAGCGTGCCGGCGATGAAGCCTCCGTCGCGGGCGAAGGCAGCGGCATGCCGTATTCGCGTCGCGCCCAGTCGGGCCAGGCGCCGCACGGCCAGTCCTCGCCGTCCGATCCGCGCGATCACGCGTGGAACGTCGACGATGACGAGGTCGAGGCCATCAAGCGCGGCGAGGAACCGCCGCAGCCATGAGCATCCTCGCGCATGAGGCCGAAATCCTGATCGTCTACGACGGCAACTGCCGGATGTGCACGGTCATTGCCGACGCGCTCGCGCGCCGCTCCGACCTGATGACGCATATCATCGCGGTCCCCAGCCAGGACCTCGCTGAGTTCTCGACCGTGGACCTACCGATGCTGCGGGCCCACGGGGAGCTCGAGACGCTCTTGTCGGCGGAGGATTTCGATGCGAACGTCGTCGCCGTCGAAGTGCGGCGCGGCGCCACCCCCGTCATCTACCGCGGGGCGCGCGCCATCGGTCGCTTGTCGCAACTGCTGCCCGGCCCGTGGCCGCTGCTCGGACGCATCTTGCGTACCGGGCGCGGCCAGCAGGTCGGGGAGAAGGTCTATGGCCTGGTGGCCCGCAACCGTCCGGGCTGCGGGCCCACCTGCGAGCGCTAGCTCGTCGCGAGCGCCAGGGCTTCTGACGGCCGACGCTCACGCAGCAGTTGGTTGCGCACGAGCGCGACCATGAGCACAATCGTTGCGAACTGCACGACGTACGCGCCTGCCAGCACGAGGTAATAGACAGCGGAGCCGGCGGCGAAGATGCCGTTTTTCACGAGGCCGATGTTCAGGAAGAAGAACGTGAGGACGCCGAGCGCGACGCCGGGGCACACGAGCGTGAACGCGGCCGGGGACTGCTCGGTGCGCGAGAACACGAACCGGCGGTAAAAGCCGTTCGTCGACATCGCGACGTGCCCGAGGAACAGGAACACGAGCTGGGCGAGTAGCGCCGTGAGCAGCACGACGAAGAGCGCGATAGAGCTCGGGCCCGCAGGGTTGCCATCGAGCGTGATGAGGCCGTGGCGCGAGCGCAACACCGTGATCGCCCACAGCGTGATGATCGGGATGCCGAGCCACAGCGTCGCCGAGTTCGCAAGCGACAGGCCGTAGCGCAGCATGCTCATGACGCCCATCGGCAGGAAGATCGCGAACAGCAGCGCCGAGATCACGCCGAAGAAGATCGCGCCCGCAAGACCGAGGACGACGGTGAGTGTCACGTGGCTCATCGCGGCCGGGGCGGCAAAGCCGACGGCGACCATCGCGAACGCGAAGGACGCGAGCAACTGGTTGAGGCCGCCGTTGGCGCGGAAGTCGAAGCCATGGTGTAAGACGCGGTTGAGGTAGCGGCCCAGGTAGTACAGCGCGAGCGCGCCGACTAGGCCATAGGCGAGCAGGGCGGCGGGCAGGAGGTATTCGATGGCGGACCACAGGCCCGGGACGGTGACGGCGCCGACGACGAACAGGCCGTTGATCGTCATCCCGATCGTCAGCGGCACGGCGAGCAGCGTGACCTCGGCGTTCGAGGAGACCGTCTGGCGGTAGGAGGCCGTCGTGCGCCACAGGCGGAACTCGCGGATATTCCACGCGAGCAGCGCGAGGTGGATCAAAAAGAAGGGGATGATGCCGGCATAGGCGAAGACGATCGGGCCGGTGATGCCGTCGGCCCACGCCGCGGCGATCGACTCGACGGTCGGCATTGGCGTGTCAGGGTGGGGCGTCAGGTGCATGAGGTTCATGAAGAACAGGACGGACATGCCGCCGAAGCCCAGGGATGCAAGGAAATACAGGGGCGAGTACCGCTCGCCAAGGTTGTGGATCATGGTGGTCCTTCTCGGGAATGGGAACACCTTAGATATACCCCGGGGGGTATATTTGGTCAACCGGCATGTCACGATAGATGACATGCCTGTACCCATGCGCGGCGGCCTGCCCGCCCGGCCCCTGCCCGCCGATACGGCGATGGGCGCCCGCGAGCGCGTGGCCCACCTGTTGGGGGGAGTCGTCGGCGAGGCGGGCGTGGACCGGGCGTTTGCTGCCGGGTGGGTCGTCGGTGACGATGACGTGGCGATTGAGCCGTCGCGAATCATGGGGCCGGACGAGCCGCTGTATATTCACCGGCCGGTACCCGACGAGACCCACGTGCCGATCGAGATCATCGCCGAGGGGGAGGGCTGGATTGCGGTCAATAAGCCGGCGGGGCTTGCGACGATGCCGCGCGGCGCCTACGTTGCGCGCTCCGTCGTCGTGCAGGCCAGGCGACAGTTTGACAACGACGACATCGTGCCCGCGCATCGCCTCGACCGGTTAACGTCGGGGGTCCTGCTGCTCGTCACGGAGCGGGCGTCGCGCTCCCGCATCCAGGGGTGGTTTCAAGACGGCCTGGTCCACCGCCGCTACCGCGCCGTGAGCCATCCCGGGGGCCGCGAAGAGCTGCTCGACGGTGCGTGGCATGAGGTCGCGCTGCGGCTGGAAAAATCCGGGCTGCAAGTCGAGGTCGTCGCGGGGGAACCGAACGCGCGCACGCGGCTGCGCGCACTTAGCGTCGGCGAGGAAATTGAGTGGGATTTGGCGCCGCTGACCGGGCGCACGCATCAACTGCGGGTGACGCTTGCGTATCTCGGGTTCCCGATCATCGGCGATCCACTGTATCCCGGGGTGCGTGAGTCCGAGGAGCTGCGCCTGCACGCCTACCACCTGGCCGGGCCGGGCTTCGAAGTGCAGGCGCCGCTGCCTACTTCTGCTGATAGGTGACGGTGAGGGTCGCGCGCGCGAGCGTGTGGAACAGCATCGTGAATGCCGCGACCGTCGGGGTGGCGTCCTCGTCGAGGTCGAGGGTTTCGGTGTCGAGGGCGTGGATTGCGAAGATATAGCGGTGCGCGCGGTCGCCGGCCGGCGGAGCCGCGCCCATGTAGGAGTGTTCGCCGCCGTCATTGCGGACGTGGAAGGCGGCGCCGTCGAGGTCGAGGTCGGAGGCGCCAGCGCCGGTCGCGAGCTCGGTCGTCTTGGCGCCAATATCGAGGATCGTCCAGTGCCAAAAACCGGCGGGTGTCGGCGCGTCGGGATCAAAGCACGTCACGGCAAAGGACTTGGTCTCTTTCGGGAAGCCAGACCAGGACAGGTGCGGGGAGATGTTCCCCCCAGACTGAGTCTGATCGTCGGGCATCGTCTGGCCATCGCGAATATCGGTCGAGGTCACCGAAAACGCGGGGACCTCGGGGAGCATCTCGTAGGGTTCTGGGGCCACGGGGCGGGACAGGTTCATGTCTCCTCCAAATGCGTTGGGTGTCACCTCAAGGCTAATGGGGGATGGGCTCGAACGTCGGGTATCCACGCGAGTGCCACATCATTCGAACAGGTGTTTGATCTTGCGGGGGTCGCTGTCCGTCAGGCATTCTAGAATCGAACACATGTTCGTAGGAGGTGCGTGATGGATCGCTTGGCGCAGGCGCGTTCCATTTTGCAGGAAGCGGAAACCCGCACTGGGCTGCGCATGGCCGATGACGCCTGGCCGGTGCCGCCGACGCTGCGGCCGCTGCTGCCGGGTGGGCTGCCGCGCGGCAGTGCCGTGCACGTTGCCGGATCGCGCATGATCCTGTGGTCTCTTGCTGCCGCGATCATGGGGGAAAACCGCTGGTGCGTCGTCATCGGGATGCGGGACGTCGGCTGGTATGCGGCCGGGCAGGCCGGTGTTGGCCTGGACCGCGTGCTGTATTTGCCGACGGGGGCGACATCCGCGGTGCTCGCGGCCGCGATTGACGGCGCGGACGTCGTCGTCTTGGGCTCCGGTGGGGCGCTCGGCGCGGGCGATCGGCGCGCACTCGCCGGGCGGCTGCGCAACCGCGGCACGACGCTGCTGACGACCGTCGCATGGCCCGGGGCGATCTCGATCGCGGCCGAGGTCGTGCAGGCCAGCGGCTGCGAGGACGGCGCCGGATACGTCACGCAGCGGATCATCCAGGTGCGCACCCAGGGGCGGCGGGTCATGGTGGCGGCGGGTGAGAAGCTCGAGCCGTATCGGCACCTGGCGGTCGTATCGTGACCCGGCAGGTGTGCCTGTGGGTGCCGTCGTGGCCGATCGCGGCGGCCATCGCCGAGGGGCTGATTCCACCGGACGCACCCGCGGCGATCCACGATGCGCGCGAGGTGCGCGACGTGACGCCCGCCGCGAGCCGGGCGGGCGTGCGGCGCGGGATGCGGCGCCGCCAAGCGGCCGCCACCTGCCCCGAGCTCATCGTGCTCCCGGACGATCCCGTGCGCGAGGCCCGCGTCTTTGAAACGGTCCTTGGCGGGATCGAACGGGTCATCGCGCTGCCACTCATCGTACGGCCCGGGCTCGTCCTTGCCGATGCTCGCGGACCCGCCCGCCACTGCGGCGGCGAATGGCCCCTTGCCGAACAGCTCATCGGCGCCGTCATCGAGGCCTCCGGCGCGGAAGCCTTCGTCGGGATCGCCGACGGGACGCTCGCGGCGATTCTCGCGGCGCGGTCGGGCTGCGTGATCGAGGATGCGCAGACGCGCGAATTTTTGGCGCGCCACCGGATGACGGCGCTGCAGGCCATCTCACCCAACCGTGAGATGGCCGAGCTTATCGAGTTGTGCGAGCGTTTCGGGATCCGCACGCTCGGCGATTTCCTGGCACTACCGCGCGGCGCCGTCGCCACCCGGTTTGGAGCGCGCGGCACGCTCGCCTATGACCTCGCGTCGGGCCGGGACGTCGTCGTGCCCCGCGCGAGCCAAGAACGCAGCGAGGTCAGCGCGGGCCGGGAGGTCGACCCACCGCTCGCCACGAGCGACGCCGCCGCCTTCCTCGCCCGCACGCTCGCCGAGGAACTCGCGGGTCGGCTCGCGGGCCGCAGCTGTACCCAACTGCGCATTACCGCCCGCACGACCGCGGGCACCACGCACGAGCGCACCTGGATGATCACGCCGGATACGCAGCTGACGCCCGCGGCCATGACGGACCGGGTGCGCTGGCAGCTCGACGCCTGGCTGGGCGGCACCGATCGGCCCGACGGGCAGCTCACCCACCTGCAACTGTGCTCCCAGGGACGCGGCGCCGAGTACGGCACCCCGCTGTGGGGCCGGGGCACGGACCGCGAACGCATCGACCGGGCGCGCTCCCGGCTCCAGTCGCTCGCAGGGATCAGCACGGTGCACGTCATCGCCGAGCGTGGCGGGCGCGACCCGCGTTCGCGCATCGCCGTCGTGCCCGCGGTCGCCGCCACGAGCGAACCGGTGCGCTCCGGGCCGTGGGCCGGGACCCTGCTCGGGCCGGCGCCCACCGTCGTGCTGGAAAAAACCCTGCCGGTGCGCCTGTTCGATGCCGACGGGGCAGCCATCCCCGTGCCGCCCGCACACCGCGGATGGATGAGTGCGCCCGCGAGCTACCGCATGAGCGGACTGCCGGCAGTGCCCGACGCGGGACGCATCGTGCAGTGGGCGGGGCCGTGGCCACTCATCGAGCGGTGGTGGGAGGGCGTCCCCGAACGCTGCTACCTCCAGCTCGTGATTGAGGCGGGGCCGCCGCTGCTCGTCGTTGGGGTCGGCGGCACGTGGCGGATCGAGGGCTACTATGACTAGCTACGCCGAACTGCACAGCCACTCGGCGTTCACGTTCCTGCGCGGCGCGAACGAACCCGCCGAACTCGTCGAGCGCGCCGCCGAACTCGAGCTCACCGCCCTCGCCCTGACCGACCGCGACGGCCTGTACGGCGTCATCCAGCACGCGCGCGCCGCCGCCGAGGTGGGGCTTGCCGCCGTCACCGGCGCCGAACTCACGACGACGAGCCCAACCGGGCCGACGAACGTCGTCGCACTCGCCCGCAACGCCGTCGACTATGCTCACCTGTCGCGCACCCTCGCGGCCGCACACCTCGCGACGGGCGACGAGCACGAAAGCCGCCAACGCGACCTTCGGGTGGACCTCGCCGAGCTCGCCGCGGGCGGCGACTTCCTGATCCTGACCGGGGGGCGCGACGGTTACCTGCCGCGGCTGCTGCACGAAGGCACAGCGCGCGCGGGGCTCGACCGCCTCATCGCGCTGTTCGGAAAGGAGAGCGTCGCGATCGAAATCGTCGCGACCGGCCGCGGCGATGACGCCCACCTGCACGATGCCCTCGCGGACCTCGCTCGCGACTACCGGGTGCCGCTCGTCGCGACCGGCGACGTCTACTGCGCGCGTCCCGAAGATTTCCCGCTGCTTACCGCGCTGCAGGCCACCTCCCACAACGCTTCGCTCACCGATGCCGACGCCCACCTGCCGCCCGCGCCCGCCTACCTGCGGGGCGCGAGCGAGATGGCGCGCCTGCACCGTCGCCACCCGCAGGCCGTCGCCACCGCCGCGGCCCTCGGCACCGAATGCGCCTTCGACCTGTCCCTTATCGCACCCAACCTGCCGCCGCATCCCGTCCCCGACGGCCACAGCGAAGCGAGCTGGCTGCGCGAGCTCACGATGCGTGGCGCCGAACAGCGCTACGGACCCCCGCACGCCGAGCGGGTGCCGGGCGCCTATCGGATGATCGAACACGAGCTCGCCATCATCGAAGAGCTCGGCTTCCCCGGCTATTTCCTGATCGTCCACGAGATCGTCGCCTTTTGCCGCCGCAACAACATCCTGTGCCAGGGCCGTGGCTCGGCAGCGAATTCCGCGGTCTGTTTCGCGCTCGGGATCACCGCCGTGGACGCCGTCACCCACAAGCTCCTATTCGAGCGGTTTTTATCGCCCGGCCGCTCCGGCCCACCCGATATCGATGTCGACATCGAATCGGGCAGGCGCGAGGAAGTCATCCAGTTCGTCTACCGACGCTACGGCCGCTCCCACGCCGCCCTCGTCGCGAACGTCATCACCTATCGCACCCGCTCCGCCGTCCGCGACGCCGCGCGGGCCCTCGGCTACAGCGCGGGCGCCTCGGATGCGATGACGAAAAAACTCGAACGCTGGGGCGCCGTCGATGAGGGCGTCCCCGCACCCGTCGCCGATCTTGCCGAACGGTTCATGCGGCTGCCGCGACACCTCGGCATCCACCCCGGCGGCATGGTGCTGTGCGACCGGCCCGTCGTCGACGTCTGCCCGATCCAGTGGGCAGCGATGCCCGGGCGCACCGTCTTGCAGTGGGACAAGGATGATTGCGCCGATGCCGGCCTCGTGAAATTCGACCTCCTTGGCCTCGGCATGCTGACCGCGCTGCGCTACGCCTTCAACGACCTGGCCGCCCGCGGCATCACGCACGACGGGCGCCGCATCGACCTGCACGACATCCCGCAGGAGGACCCCGGCGTCTACGACCTGCTGTGCGCCGCCGATACCGTCGGCGTCTTCCAGGTCGAATCTCGTGCCCAGATGCAGACGCTGCCGCGCATGGCCCCGCGCTGTTTTTACGACATCGTCGTCGAGGTCGCCCTCATCCGCCCCGGACCGATCCAGGGCGGCTCGGTCAACCCCTACCTGCGCCGCCGCCTGGGGCGCGAAGAGGTCACCTACCTGCACCCGCTGCTCAAACCCGCGCTAGAAAAGACGCTCGGGGTGCCGCTGTTTCAAGAGCAGCTCATGCAGATCGCGGTCGACGCGGCAGGTTTCACCCCGGCGCAGGCGGATAAGCTCCGCAAGGCGATGGGGGCGAAGCGCTCCCTGGAACGCATGGCGGCGCTGCACGACCAGCTCATTATCGGCATGGCCGAGCGCGGCATCAGCGGGGAGGTCGCCGAGCAGATCTATGCGACGCTCGAGGGGTTCGCGAGCTTCGGCTTTCCCGAGTCGCACTCGTTTTCCTTCGCCTACCTCGTCTACGCGTCGGCGTATTTGAAGGTGCACCACCCGGAGGCGTTTTATGCGGGCCTGCTTGCCGCCCAGCCGATGGGGTTTTATTCGCCGGCCTCGCTCGTCGCCGACGCGCGCCGCCACGGCGTGACCGTCCTACCCGCCGACGTGCTCACCTCCGATGTGCACGCGAGCGTCGTCGCGCACGAGGGCGAGCGGCACCCGGAATACGACGAGAGCGTCGCGCGCCTCGTGCATCCCTCAGGCGCCGTCCTGCTCGGCCTTGCGCCCATCCGCGGGATCGGCGAGCAGGCCGCCGAACGCATCGTGGCAGCCCGAGCGCAACGCCCCTTTTCCGACCCGATGGACCTTGCCGCGCGCGCCCGGCTATCGGTCACGCAGATCGAAAACCTCGCCAGCGCCGGCGCGCTGCAGGCCTTCGGCTCCCGCCGCGAGATGCTGTGGTCGGCCACGTGGACGAGCGGGCGGCGCCACCGCAGCGGCGACGTCGTCTACGAGCAACTTCCGATCCCAGGCATCGACACGCCCGCGACGCTACCCGAACTGCCGGCCCTCACGACGCTCGAGCGCAGCGTCCTCGACGTGCGGGCAACCGGCACATCGAAGGAACATCCGATCACGTTTGTCCGTCCCCAGCTGCGCGCCGACGGCATCTACTCGATCGCCGAATTCGGGCGGCTGCCCGATGGCATGCGCGCCCGCACGGCCGGCGTCGTCACACACCGCCAGCGGCCGGGCACCGCATCGGGCATCACCTTCCTCGCGCTAGAAGACGAGACGGGCATCCTCAACGTCGTCTGCTCGCCCGGCGTGTGGCAGGCCTACCGACCGATCGCGCGCGGCCAGGCGGCGCTCATCATTCGCGGCGTGGTACAAAAAGCCGACGGCGTGATCGCGCTAAGGGCCGACCGGTTCGAGCCACTCAGCTTGGCTGTCCCGTCGACCTCCCGGGACTTTCACTAAGGCCCAACGGTATTGTCCACAGCCTTGCATCGAAGGGTTTCACGAACGCATGCGGTCCACTAGTGTGACCTACATGGCATTTTCGGCGCGTCCCCTCGCCCGCGTATCGATTGCCTGCGCGGCTGCCGCCCTCGCACTGTCATCCTGCTCTGGCAAGGGCTCGACCGAAGGTCCGAGGACGCCCACGCCGTCAGCGTCTGCATCAGCGAGCGAGTCAGCCGAGGCCACGCCCGCCCCGGGTGAGTGGACGCTCGAGGACCTCAAGGTGGGAGCCAAGGTCCCCAAAGAAGACCTGGAGCGTCTCTTCCCGAAGTGGGACTGTCTGAATAATGGTGTGTGAGGGTCCGGCCTGATCCGAAAGGAGATGGCCGTGGCTGACACGACCACTGTCGTTGTTGACGACGAGATGATTGATCCCGTGACCGGGGAGATTATCGATCAGAAGGAACTCGCAGAACGCTTGCTCGCGCAGGCGAAGGAGCAGGGCGTGAGCTTGACGGGGCCGGGCGGCCTGCTCAGCCGGCTCAC
>NZ_MQVR01000069.1 GCF_001907295.1 Bowdeniella nasicola | reverse complement strand
GACCATGACCGATACCGACACGCCCGCACTAGCAAGCTAAAACCCCAAACGAGAGGAAAACGCCGTTACACCACTACAAGGGACTTGACCTCGACGACGCGCAACTGCCCGACCCAAAACGCGATCGGCCACGGGATCGGATGCGTGTCGGGCCACGCCCCGGCGATGACATCGCCGTCCTCCGCGTAGTAGGGCGTGAGCCCCAGCGGCAGGCGCTCTGCGAGGTGCTCGGTTGCGGCGAAGGCAGCAGCCAGACGTTCGGAAGTGTCCACGGTCGTCTCTCCAAGTGCGTGAGATCTAACCCTTAACGCTACCCGCCGTGAGTCCCTGGATCAGAGTTTTTTGTACGAGCGAGAAGATGATGACCGCCGGAATCACCGCGATGGTTCCGGCGGCGAGAATCCCGCCCCAGTTCGTCGCACCAATGGACTCCATCTGCTGCGCAATTCCAATCTGCAGCGTCTTCGAGTACTTCGAGCTCGTGAGGATCAGCGCGTACTGGTAATCGTTCCATCCGAGGATGAACGAGTACAGCGCGATGGCCGACAGCCCGGGCAGCGACAGCGGGAGAATGACGGAGAAGAACGTACGGATCCTGCCCGCCCCGTCGACCGCAGCGGCCTCCTCGAGCTCCTGGGGAATGGCCCGATAGAAGCCAGCCATGAGCCAGATTGCCGCGGGGATTGTCAGGGTTTGGTAGATCAGGACGAGTACCTCACGCGTGTTGACGAGGTTGAGGCTCGCCGCGATGTTGTACCAGGGCACCATGATCATCGGCCCCTGGATCATCTGCGCGAGGATGAGGAAGAAGATGATGGCCTTCGCCAGTCCTCCCCGGTAGCGCGCCAACCCGTAGCCCGCGATGGCACAAAACGCGGTCGTCAGGACGGCGCTCATGGCATTGGTAGCAAACGTGTTTTGCAACAGCTGCCCCATCGCGAGCCCATCGGGCAACATCGCCCAGCGATAGTTATCGAGGGTGAATCCGGTGAGCGAAAAGTTAGGGATCGCGCCGAACAGGTCGTTGTTGGACCTAAACGAGCTCAACGCCATCCACGCCGCCGGAAGCAGCAGGAAAGACATAAGCACGAGCAGCAGCCCGTAGCGCACGAGCAACGATCGAAGGCGTGCCCCGAGAGTCTTGTTACGCATGCTGTTCGTCCTTTTCCCGCAGGAGCCAGGCGTAGAGTCCGGCGACAACCAAGATGATCATCATCGCGAGTGTCGCGACTGCGCCGGCCGTACCGTACTTGAACCGCTCGAATGCCCAGGTGTAGACGTAGGTCGGCAGGATCGAGGTCGCATAACCCGGACCGCCCTTCGTCAGCGCCCAGATGAGCTCGAACTTGAACCATGTCGTGACGAGGGAGATCATGCCGACGGCAAAGAGCGTCGGCCGCAGGTGAGGAATCGTGACCGCCCAGAACCGCTGCCAGCGGTTGGCTCCGTCGACCTTCGCCGCCTCGTGCAGTTCATCAGACACTCCCTGAAGCGATGCGAGGACGAGCAGCGCGACGAAGGGGACGCCTTTCCATGTCGAGGCGAGTAGCAGGACCGGCCACACCCAGAAGTTGGAGGCCAAATACACGATGGGATCGTCCAACACTCCGAGGGTCTGCAGCGTGTAGTTCGCAAGACCTCCCTGGGAGCCTTCGAAGATCCACCGCCAGATCAGGCCGACGACGACGGTCGGTGTCACCCACGGAACCATAAGAAGCCCACGCCACAGGTAGCGGAATCTCAGGTTCATGTTGAGGACGAGCGCAGCTAGCGTCCCGATGACCAGCTGGAGAACTACCGAAGCAATGACCCAGATGAAGGAGTTGCGCACAATCAGCCAAAAGTGCGGATCATCTGTGGTCAAGAATCGGAAGTTCTCCAGCCCGACGAGCTTGCCCGTTCCCGGGGTCGCACTGGCATCAGTAAATCCCAGCCGAATGGTGTCCAGGAATGGGTAGAACTGGAGGACGGCGAGCACTAAGAGCACCGGCGCCATGAGCAGCAGCCAGAAGCCCGTGGAGTTGTACCACCCGCGTAGTCTGGCTGACCTACTGCGCATCGGGACTCTTGTCGCCACGGATTGACTCGACATTATTCGCCCTCCTCGTCTCCGCTACCTCCTACTGAGCGACGGCTGCGAAGCGCTCGCCCATGCGGGATACCGCGTCTTCGGCGGACATCGAACCACCCAGGAATTCCGAAAAGACCTGCGAGAACTCAGGCTCGATTGCGGGCTGGCCGGGGATCTTTTTCAGCTCGATGCCGTTCTCGTCAGCGATCTTTGCCTGGCTCTCGCACTGCTTGAGGTGACCCTCGACGGCCTTCGGGTAGTACTTCTCCACCCATGGCTTGAGGTCGTCGGTAGAGACGGAGGACAAGGCGGGAGCGTGGGCGACCGCGGTCAGGCGCGCCATCCATTCGGCGTCCATAAGCTGGCTGAGGGCTTCCCATCCCTTGTCGAGATTCTCGCTGCCACCGAACGCAGCGAACCCGGCGTTCGAGATCGGGACGCGTTTGTCGCTGCCTTGCGGCCCCTTCGGGTAGGGCAGCTGGACGCTCTTGGCGACGATCTCGGGGTTGAGTTCGTAGACGTTCGCTGTGAAGAAGGATCCGGCCGCGACCATCGCGACCTCCCCGTTGGCAAAGGCTCGGAACATTTCCGGGTACGCCCATGCCTTGTCGGCTGCGGGACGTAGCTCGTTGAAGGCCTTGAGGTGTTCCAGGGTTTCGACCCACTTTGCGGTCTCTGGATTGGCGTAGCTGCCCGGCTCGAAGCCGTTGGCATAGGCGGCGGTCGCGAACGTTCGGAAGGAGAAGCGGGGGTTTTGCATCGGGATGCAGAACCCATACTTTCCGTCGCCGGTCAGCTTTGTCGCGGCCTCTTGCATGCCTTCGTAGGTTTCGAGTATCGACAGGTCGAGGCCGGCCTTCTCGAAGAGTTCTTCGTTTGCGACCAGGGTCCACGATTGGGCGGAGTAGGGCAAAGCGAAGAGCTTGCCGTCGACCTCGGAGTATTCCAGGGTTCCGGGACGGAACTTGTCGCGATCGATCTTGAGCGAGCCGAAGCGTTCAGTCAGATCTGCGAGGGCGCCCATGCGTACCCAGTCGGACACGTCCTGGGTCATCGTGAGGTCCGGCGGATCCTGAGCCTGGACTCGGACCGAGATCTGCTTTTGCATATCGGCCCAGGACAGGAAGTTGTATTCGAGATCGATGCCCTTATCGGAGATCGCTTTCTTGAAGTCGTTGGCGACGGCGGTTTCTGGATCCGAGGTTCCCGGCCAGAGGAACTCGAGTTTTGCCGTTCCTGAGCCGGACGTTTCCGTCCCTCCGGACTCCTTCGGTGTACAGGCAGCGAGCGCCGCCATCGCGCCGACCACTCCCGTGAATTTCAGTAGTGATCGACGGTCCATCTCGGGGAACTGAAATCCCGCGTTCTGCTTCATCTCATTCTCCTCTTTGAGTGTGGCGAGCTTAGATCGGGTCGTTGATGAGTGAAATGGTCTGTTCGACGATGGCAGTCTCTGGTGGTGCGGTCCGGATTGGCGCTCGCGGCTCCCCGACCTCAAACCCCTGGTGACGCAATATCGTTTTGATAAACGTGATGAATTCTCGTCCCTCCATAAGAGTCGAGATGTCGCAGATGCGTTGCTGGATTCTCCTGGCTCTAGCCATATCGCCCGAGTCTAAGGACTCAAGCATTGCCTTTACCAGTGGAAGGGTGAAGTTGAACCCGGAACCGACAGCTCCGACCGCACCCATGGCGCACCCTCCAAGGATCAGGTCATCAGAGCCGACGAAAATGTTGCTCGCCGACGGTGTCGCCATGAGGCGGGCCATCGTGAGCAAGTCCGTGTCGCTGTACTTTACGCCCTGGATGATGCCTGCATCTAAAGCCCGCTCGAGGAACTGGTGGCTCAGGCGCGGGCCGACCAGGGACGGGATGTAGTAGTAGAAAACCGGCAGATCCGTGAGTTCCTTTAGCGTGTCCAAATATTCGAAGAGCTGGTTCTCGTCGTAGGCGAAGTAGGGCGGTGCTCCGAGAGCGACCGCACTCGCACCTAGCGAGGCGGCCTCCTGCATAAGCGCGCGAGTCTCTCGCGGATCAGCGCAGGAGGCGTGCAAGACGATTTCTCTGCCATCGGCCCTCTCGGCTACGTCCTGGCAGAGGGTCCGCTTCTCCGATAGGGAAAGGTGATAGCACTCCCCTGACGTTCCGGCGACAAAGTAGCCGTCGGCACCTTGAGCGTTGAGACGTTCGACGAGTTCTTGCTGGACTGCTGGGCTGTAACTGCCCTCGTAATCAAACGCTGTGACGAGCGCGGGTACCGCATTATTTGGCTTCTTGAACACGTTCCACCTCCGATCGGATATCCGTAAAGGCAGGTTGAAAGTGCTGGTGGAGAGCTTCTACGGCCGCGTCTTCGCGCTGCGCCACGATCTCGTAGAGGATCCGTCGATGATCCTCAACGCTGCGAACGTTGACGGTCAGGGCGAGCGCAGTGCGAGCGTTTTCAAAGACAGCCCAAAAGGTTTCGATGACCTGCTCTACCATCGAGTTTTTCAAGGGCTCGTAGAGAGCCAGATGGAACTCTCGGTCGGTGTTGGCGTTAATCTCGCCGATCTGAGACTCCTGCTCCATGCGTTCAACGATCCGCTGCAGTCGGGCGAGATGAATCGGTTCGTAACGGTTCAGCGCGCGTCGCAAGAAGCCCTCTTCGAGTACCGCACGGACCTCCAGCAAATCGAGCAGAACGGTTCCCGTCGTAAGGTATTCGTAGGGCAAGGAGTCGACAATATGCCGAAAGTCGAAGTTCCCTACCTGTAAGCCGACGCCCCGTCGCACCTGGACATGACCGAGTACTTCTAATCGCCTGACAGACTCCCGCACAGTCGGTTTCGAGACCTTGAACATCGCCGCCAGCTCCGACTCCGACGGGAGGGCGTCTCCGGGCAGGAGTTCCTTGTCGCGAATGAACTGACGAATGTTGTGGTCGATCTCGGCTCTGAGAGTAGGTCTCATAGAAACTCCTGTGCAAACCTGCTTGCAACGAACCTATCAGATATCTGATAGGTGGGGAAGCCCCTATCCACGGCGCGGAATGCGACGAACTGTGGCGCAAACCCAGGGTCCTAGGCGAAAAGTGGCAGACTAGCGCTATAGCGCATTCGCGCGACCCCACCTGGAAGGAACGTTTTTCGTGGCTACCCACTCGCAAGGCACCCGGCTCGACCCTTGGTTCGACAGTTATGCCGAGCGAGCTCATGGCATGCGCTCCTCTGAAATCCGCGCCCTTTTCGCCGTTGCGTCGCGCCCCGAGGTCGTGTCCCTCGCCGGCGGAATGCCCAACCTCTCCTCGCTCCCGATGGACCACATCGCCGAGATCTCCGCGCGGCTGCTCAAAGACCGCGGCACCCGCGCACTGCAGTACGGTTCCGGCCAGGGCGAGGTCGAAATGCGCGAGGCCATCCTCGACGTCATGCGCTACGACTCCATCAGCGTGCACCCCGACGACATCGTCGTGACGACGGGTTCGCAGCAGGCCCTCGACCTCGTCACCGAAGTCTTCATCGACCCGGGCGATGTCATCGTCGCCGAAGCGCCCTCCTACGTCGGCGCCCTCGGCGTCTTCCGCGCCTACCAAGCCGAGGTCGTCCACACCCCCATGGACGAGGACGGCCTCATCCCCGAAGAGCTCGAGGCGACCTTGACGCGCCTTGAAGCCGCGGGCAAGCGCGTGAAACTGCTGTACACCGTGCCGAATTACCACAACCCTGCCGGCGTGACGCTCTCGCTCGAGCGACGCCCCCAGATCATCGACATCTGCCGGCGCCACCTGGTCCTCATCTTGGAGGACAACCCCTACGGCCTCCTCGGTTTCGACTCCGACCCGATCCCGGCGCTGAAGTCCTTCGCCCCAGACGGCGTCGTCTATCTCGGCTCGTTTTCCAAAATGTTCGGCCCCGGCTACCGCATCGGCTGGGCCGCGGCCCCGCACGCCGTCCGCGAAAAGCTCGTTCTCGCCTCCGAATCCGCGATCCTCTGCCCCTCCCAACTCGGCCAGCTCTCGATCGTCGAATACCTCAACACGTGGGATTGGTACGGCCAAGTCAAGCAGTACCGCGGCGAATACCGCACCCGCTGCGAGGCCATGATGAGCGCACTCGAGGAATACCTCCCCATGTGCTCGTGGACCAAGCCCGATGGCGGGTTCTACACGTGGGTCACGCTGCCCGACGGCCTCGACGCCAAGGCCATGCTCCCGCGCGCGGTCAAAAACCTCGTCGCCTACGTATCCGGCACCGCGTTCTACGACGATGGCCAGGGCTCCGACCATATCCGTCTCTCGTTCTGCTACCCGCCGCCCGACACCATTCGCGAAGGCGTCCGTCGCCTCTCCCAGGTCGTCAGTGCCGAACTAGAGATGGTCGAACTCTTCGGCACCAACACTCACCCCGAACGCGACCGTCACCCCGACCACTCGGGCGTCGACACCCCATCCCCGGACCAGGTTTAACAGGAGATCACATGTCCACCTCTGTTGTTGTGCTCGCCGGCGGATTGTCGCATGAACGCGATGTCTCCCTGCGCTCCGGTCGGCGAATCGCCCAGTTCCTGCGCGAAGCCGACTTCTCGGTCAAGGTCATCGACGTCGATGCGAACCTCCTCGCAAACCTGTCAGAACTGAAACCCGACGTCGTCTGGCCGCTCGTCCACGGCGCCGCGGGCGAAAGTGGCGCGTTGCAGGACCTCCTGCAACTCCTCGGCCTGCCGTTCGTCGGCACCACCGCCGACGGCGCCCGCCTCGCCTCCCGCAAATCGGTCGCGAAGTCGATCATCAAGGCAAACCGCATCCCCACGCCCGACTTCGCCCTCCTCCCCCAGACGCTCTTCCGCCAGCTCGGCGCGAAGGGCATCCTCGAAGCCGTCGAGTCCTCCCTCAGCCTGCCGATCGCAGTAAAGCCCGACGACGGCGGGAGCGCCCTCGGCGTCACGCTCGTGTCCGACGCCGCCGATCTGCCCGCCGCGATGGTCAACTGCTTCGCCTACTCCGACGACGCGCTCATGGAGAAGGTCGTCGAAGGCACAGAGGTCGCCATTTCCGTCGTCGATACGGGCGACGGACCCGTGGCCCTGCCGCCCGTCGAGATCTTGACCGATGGTCCCTATGACTACGATGCCCGCTACAACGCCGGACGCACCGAGTACTTCACGCCCGCCCGCCTCGACGACGATGTCCTCGAGACCGCCTGCGCCACCGCGGTATCCGTCCACCAGGTCCTTGGCCTTCGACACGTCTCGCGCACGGATCTCATCGTCGACGCCGACGGCACGCCATGGGTACTCGATATCAACGTCGCTCCCGGCATGACCGAGACGTCGCTGTTCCCGCAGGCCGCGACCGCCGGACCGGGCCGGCAGATCTACGCCGACCTGGTGACGGCGGCCCTCGCCTAGTTTTCTGGGGCGTCGACGTGGTGCTCGGGCGCCAGCACCTGCAAAATCCGGTTGAGATCGTCCACTCCGGCGAATTCCACGGTGATGCGTCCCTTGCGCAGCCCCATCGCGACCTTCACCTTCGTGTCGAAGCGGTCTGAAAGGTTCGTCGCCAGCTCATTGAGCGCCGGCGCAGCCGGATGCTCAATCGGACGACGCCTGCGCTCCGGGTGGATGGGCTCCTCACCAAGCGCGATGATCTCCTCCGTGGCGCGCACGGACAGGCCTTCAGCGATGATGCGCTGCGCGAGGCGCTCCATCGCCGCAGGATCCGGCAGTCCAAGCAGTGCGCGGGCATGTCCGGCCGAGAGCACTCCGGCGGCAACCCGCCGCTGGACGAGCGGCGGCAATTTCAGCAACCGGAGCGTGTTCGAGATCTGTGGGCGTGACCGCGCGATTCGGCGCGCCAACTCGTCATGAGTACACGCAAAGTCATCGAGGAGCTGGCGGTAGGCTGAGGCCTCTTCGAGTGGGTTGAGGTTCGCGCGGTGGAGGTTTTCCAGGAGCGCATCTCGCAGGAGATCCTCATCCTCGGTTTCCTTGATAATTGCGGGAATTGTCTTCTTCCCAGCAAGACGGCTCGCACGCCAGCGGCGCTCGCCCATGATGAGCTCATACGGCGTATCCATGTCGCTGCCCGCCGTACGAACAACAATGGGCTGCAGTAGCCCGACCTCACGAATGGATGATGCCAACTCGTCGAGGTCATCCTCGTCAAACACCTCACGGGGCTGACGAGTATTAGGTGAAATATCATCTAGCGGCAGTTCGGCGACCCTCAGACCCGGAACCGGCACGAGTTCAGAGGTGTCGGGTTCAGAGATCTTCTCCCGCACGCTCCCCCGGACGGTAGGAGTCGTCTTAGTCTGTTTCTTCTTCGGTGCCAGAGTCGACTCTGCCGGTTTCTCGGTTTCCTCTGCCTTCGCCGCGGGAAAGAAAATGTCGCTCGGGCGCTCAGTCGTCCGACTCGTGGGGATAAGAGCCTCGATGCCTCGGCCTAGTCCGCGTCGCTTCTCAGCCATGTCTAGATCTCCGTTCCACGGTCAGCGATTTCCTTCGCTGCCATCCGATACGCCAGCGCTCCGCTGTTGGTCTTGTCGAAAGTAATAACGGTCTGCCCGAACGAGGGTGCCTCCGAGATACGCACGCTTCGCGGAATGGTCGTGCGAAGGGTCTCCTTTGGGAAGTATTTCCGCACTTCTTCAGCTACCTGCTTTGATAAATTAGTGCGGCGGTCATTCATCGTCAGGAGAATTGTCGAGATCTTGAGGTCCGGATTCAACGCTTCTTGGATCCGCTCGATATTGCTGAGAAGTTGGCTGAGTCCCTCGAGTGCGTAGTACTCGGTCTGGATGGGAATTAGGACTTCCCTCGCTGCCACAAAGGCGTTGAGGGTGAGGAGACCCAGACTCGGCGGGCAATCAATGAAGACGTAGTCGTAACGCTGCTCGTGGCCTTCTAGATGCGTCTGGACTGCCTTAGCCAGGCGCTCTGCTCGATCGTCATGTGAAACGAGCTCGATCTCAGCTCCCGCGAGATCGATCGTCGCGGGAACAACCCAGAGGTTCTCGATGTCCGGGCATTCCACACAAATCTCGTCTAACGGACGCTCATCAACCAACGCGTCGTAGACAGAGGGTGTTCCCTGTCCATGCGGAACGTTCAGTGCAGTAGAAGCATTTCCCTGCGGATCAGTGTCCACGACGAGGACGTTCAGGCCTTCGCTCGCCAACGCAGCTGCGAGGTTGACTGTTGTCGTGGTCTTACCAACGCCACCCTTTTGATTCGAGACGGTAATGATCCGTGTTTTCGCAGGTTTCGGGTACTGAGCACCCGCAAGTTCGCGCTTCATCACACTGTCTAGCGCCACTTCATTCGCTAGGGGGGTTCCGGGATCCACATCCTTAATGGAATCCAGTAGTTCTTCTCTGCTTCTGGTTGGTTTAGCCACTGAAATGCGCTCCTCGACGTGCAGGCGTACAGGTTGCCAGTCTAGCGGAGGCGACGACATTGCACTGGCAGTGACACAGTAGAGGTTTCACGTGAAACCGAGTATGTGATGCGCGTTGCGCACGGCTACGTTTCACGTGAAACTAAGGATGGCGAACGTGCCGGTGGTGGATCTTTTGCCCATCAATTTTCGGCACGTTGGTGACGAGGACACTCCGCGCTAGCTACGATCATCGTTTCACGTGAAACGACTCGTCTTACTCACTTCGACAACGAGCCGACCCAGAGCTCATGCGCCTTCCCTCAGGAAATGATCTTCACCTCCGCCGTGTCCACGAACTTCGTGGGCCAACAACAGATTCATTGGAAGGTTGCGTAGCTATGTTCTCGAACTAGAACCGAGCAGAACTATGGGCCCTCGTATTCCAAGAGAGTGTAATAAGCGGTCAGCGTGTAAGGCTCCTCCCGACTAAGCTTTATTGACACATACCAATATGTCTCTAGTGGAGGTCCATTCCCAATGAGCGCCACAACAAATGACCGATAGAAAAAGCCCCGACCGCATTGGATGCGATCGGGGCACCTGTGTGTGGTCACCGATGGACTACGACGACCCGGGTCGGTGGTTCGCCTTCGGTGAGGGAGGGGATTTCGTGTACCTGGGTGTCTGCGACCTTGAACTTACGTCGTACCTTGAGAGCAGCGTCGACCTCTTCCTGAGCGCGCTCACCCTTCAGCGCTGCGAGTCGTCCGCCCTCCGCAACCAGGGGCATAGTCCACCGCATGAGCTTGTCGAGGGCCGCTACTGCACGGGCCGTCACAACTCCGAACTCGTCCTGATCGTGGAGTTCTTCGGCACGTGCCCGAACAATCCAAACGTTCTCAAGCTTCAGTACTTCATTAATGTCGTAGAGCCAATCGCTGCGTCGTTCCATTGGCTCAACGAGAGTGACATGCACATCGGGGCGAGTGATCGCGAGGACGATGCCGGGCAGGCCAGCACCGGAGCCAATGTCGGCTACCTTGGCGCCCTCCGGAATGAACTCGTTGATAGCAGTGCAGTTGAGGATATGCCGGGACCACAGGCGAGGCAGCTCTCGAGGACCGATAAGTCCTCGTTTCTCTCCTTCGTCCGCAAGCACTTGGGCGTACACAACGAGCTGCCTCCACACGTCGGGAAACAGTTCCTCGACGCTAGGGGGCATTGCCTCAAGTTCAGACATGCTGCCTAGTTCTCTTCAGTGTCCTCGGCGGAGTCGACGGACTCCTCATCAGAGGCCGGCGCGGTCGTGTACACGACGTAGCGATCCGGCTCGACGCCAGCGGACTCAGAGTGGAGGCCTGCATCGGCGGCGACATCATGGAGGACCTTGCGCTCGAAGGGGTTCATCGCCTCGAACTCGTAGGCTTCCAGGTCTTCGCGCTTCATGGTCTCGATCGCGTCGCGGCCCTGTTCCTGCAGCTGCTTCTTCAGGTCAGCGCGGAAGTTCGCGATGTCGACCATCAGGCGGGAGCGCTCGCCGGTCTTCGTCTGAACCGCAAGGCGCGTCAGTTCCTGGACAGCATCCAGGACTTCGCCATCCCGTCCGACCAGGCTCTGCAGGTAACGGTTACCGCTGTCTTCACAGAAGACGGAAACCGATGCCCGGCCGTGCTCAACATCGATGTCGATATCGCCATCGAGGTCTGCGATATCAAGCAGACCCTCGAGGTAATCGGCTGCGACGTCGCCTTCTTCTTCCAGCTGCTTAATGCGGCTTGACTCTGCCATGGACTGTTCCTTCCGACATAGTGCTGCCGCGGGGGAGTCGCGGCGCCAACACCGATGGTTTACGTGTGTGGGGACTTAACGGCGCTTCTTCTTTTTCTTATTGCGACGAGCCTGTGCACGCTGCTGGCGACGACGCTCGTATTCGCGCTGCGCACGCTGTTCACCAGTCAGTCCATCGGGACCGACCTCTGCGTCATCCGTGGCGTCTTCTTCCTGTCCACCACCCTGGCTAGCGAGGATCTCACGGGTCGTTTTGCCTCGTCCCGCACGATCCTTACGAACCGGCTGCTTGCGCTGGCCGCGCGGTTCTTCTTCGAGTGCAGCTTCGAGACGCTTCTGGCGCTCTTCTTCTTCGATCGTGGGTAGACCCTTGGCGATGCGCTTCTGGTTTTCGCGCTCGATCTTCTTCTTTTCCGCCTCGGAGCCCGGGGCCGGGTGCTTGTGGATGGTGTAGAACTGCTGACCCATCGACCACAGGTTCGTGGTGGTCCAGTAGATCAGCACACCGATCGGGAAGTTCACGCCGGTGACAGCGAAGATGACCGGGAAGAGGTACATCATCATCTTCTGCTGACGCGCCATCGGGTTATCGAGGGCGGCCGCAGACATGTTCTTCATCGTGAGCTGGCGAGTCGTGATGAACGTGGTGATCGACATGAGTGCGATCAGCACGAGCGCGACGATCTTCGGAGTCATTTCCGTCGTCAGCATGAAGGTGTCCGAGAGTCGGGCACCGAACAGCGTTGAGGCCTCGGCCTGTTCCGCCAAGCTTTGAGTCAGGGGACCGATGCTGTCACGAGGGTAGGTTCCGTCGGCGAGCTGCGGGAGGGATGCCAGCACTCGGAACAGGGCGAAGAAGATCGGCATCTGAAGCAGGATCGGCATACACGACGAGAACGGGTTCGTCCCGTGCTTCTTGTACAGCGCCATCATTTCTTGCTGCTGGGCCTGACGCGATGCGGGGTCAGTCTTGCCCTTGTACTTCTTCTGCAGAGCCTGCAGTTCGGGCTGCATAATCTGCATGCCGCGCGAGGCCTTGATCTGCTTGAAGAACAGCGGAATCAAAATGATGCGGATGACAATCGTCAGACCGACGATCGACAGCACCCAGGCGAGACCATGCTCGGTGTCGATCCCGATCGCCACCAGACCGTTGTGGATCATCACCATGATCCAGGCAACGGCTACCTTGATCGGGTACAGGAGGGAATCAAACCAGCCCACTGCTTAGCTCGCCTTTATTTCTTCGGGGGTATTGAGGTCTTCAGGATCCGGGGGGATCGGAACTTCCATGTCCGAGTTTGGCGGAAAATCGACGCCGCCGTCGGACCAAGGATTACACCGCAGTACTCGCCAGATGGCCTGGCCGGTGCCTCGAATCGCGCCGTTGACGCGAATTGCTTCAATCGCGTACGCGGAACACGAGGGGTAGTACTTGCAGGTTGGTGGAGTCAGGGGAGAGATGACCAGTTGGTAAAACCGCACGAACTTCGTCAGCAGCCACGACAGCGGATTCATCGTGACCCCGATCGTTCGCGGGCCTTATTGATTAACCGGTCGAGTTCACATGCGAAATCACCCGAGGTTGATCCCGCAGCTGCGGGCAGGCAACGCACAACGACGCGAGCGCCTGGAGGAAACTCCTCAAGGCGCTCGCGCATCACATGTCGAAGTTGGCGCTTGACCCGGTGCCGCATCACAGCATTCCCCACCTTCTTCGAAGCGACGAAGCCGATTCTTACCGGAGCTCCAGGATCTAGATCACGCGTCGAGTCATCGCCCCGAAGCCAGTGCAGAACTACACGGGAGCCGCCAGCACTCACACCTCGCCGAAAGACCTCTCGAAAATCTTCGGGTCTTGTCAGTCGGTGTGCAGCGGGCAGCACCTCGTCTGCTTGGCTCTAGGCCGAAAGCTTCGCGCGGCCTTTACGGCGGCGGGAAGACAGAATCGAGCGGCCTGCGCGAGTGCGCATCCGCAGACGGAAACCGTGCACCTTGGCGCGACGGCGGTTGTTCGGCTGGAAAGTCCGCTTGCTCACAGCAATTCTCCCGGTACTACTTGTTCTTTCCGCTGATCAACCAGTGTCGACCTGCGGCAATGTCTCGTGGTTACTGCTCGTTTCGCGAGGTTAAGGCGTGCGAAATCCACACAGTAACAGCCACACAACGCTACGTGAGAGGAGGTCAGCAGGTCAAGAGAGGGCGGCGTGCAGCACCATGATGTTACCCACACCAGTGACCCAAAAATTATGCTCGAGATCTCGCCCAACACGCCGAGCGTCGGCCGTCAACCTTCTAGCGGCTCTTCACAATCGAGGGTGTAGTCGGGGTTTGAATCCGCCGGCCTCGAGGAGGCTGCGGGCGATGTAGTGGCTCAGGTTCCGGAAGCCCA
>NZ_MQVR01000068.1 GCF_001907295.1 Bowdeniella nasicola | reverse complement strand
CAAGCCATCAACCAACTAGCCGTGGCATACCCAGACCGATTCACGGAGTACTTGTAAACCAAACCCCCGCACACAAAAAATCGGACACTCTCAGCAAGGGCCGGCCAATGCCTCGCGGATTGCGGGGACTCGCTCGCAATACTCGGTTAGCAGCGCGTCGGCCGCCGCGACCGAATCCACCAGTGGGTGTACGCCGAACGCGCGCGCGGCGAGGTCGTAGTCGCCGGTCGCGGTCGCAGTGAGCAGGAGCGCGTCGCACTCCTTGATCGCCGCCATGAGCGCGAGCATGTCGCCGCGCGGCGGGGCGATCGGCCACGGGTGCGCGCCGCGCGCGTCGACGGTGCAGCCGACCTCAATGACGGCGTCGTCCGGCAGGCCAGCGATGATGGGCGTGCCGTCGGGCGTGTCCGTGTTGCCGACGTTGAGGATCATCGTGGCGCTCTCGTCGTGCAGGAATGCGGTCATCGCATCGAGCGCGACCTCCTGGTAGCCGCCCTGCGCGATCTCGGCGGCGGCGCGCCCGAACCGCTCCTCGGGCGCGCGGCCCTCGGCCATGTAGGACGCGTCGCGCTCCGCGCGGGTGCGGTTCCACAGCTCGAAGGGGGCGTCGTCGTGGATGCACAGGTCGTAGAACTGGCGCTGCTGGGCGGCGAGGAACTGCCCTCGCGTCTCGCTGGAGCGCACGGCGGCGAGCGCCTCGCGGTGGCAGTAGTAGTAAAAGAGGTATTCGTTCGGCAGGGCGCCGAGCCGCGCGACCCACTGCGCGCCGATCAGCTGACCTTCCTCGAGCTGGCTAAGGGCAGCCTCGTCGGCGAGCAGCTCGGGCAGGCGGTCGGTGCCGTCGATGCTGAGCGAACGCAGCCAGCCCAGGTGGTTGAGCCCGAGGTAGTCGAAGCGCACGTCGGCGTCGGTGGGGATCGATAGCGCGGTGCGGGCGCGGCGGAGCAGTCCGATGGGCGTGTCGCAGATGCCGACGACGCGCCGCCCCAGGTGTTCGCGCATCGCCTGGGTGATGACGCCCGCGGGGTTCGTGAAGTTGATCGTCCACGCATCGGGGGCGTGCTCGGCGATCGCGGCGGCGATGCGGCGCGCGACGGGCAGCGTGCGCAGGGCATAGGCCATGCCGCCGACGCCGACGGTCTCCTGGCCGAGGAAATCGTGGGCGAGCGCGGTGAGCTCATCGGTGACGCGCCCGTCGGTCCCGCCGGGGCGGACCGCGACAAAGACGACGTCGGCGCCGCGCAGGCCGTCGGCGAGGTCCGTCGTCGTCGAAATCTCGATCGACAGCCCGCTAGCGGCGAGCTGGTCGGCGACGACGCGCTGCATGGCGGCAAGGCGGGCGGTATCGGTATCGATGAGCGTGATGTGGCTTAGGCGCAGAGCCCGCGAGGAGGTCGATAGTGCGTGGATGATGAGCGGGACGCGAAACCCGCCGCCGCCGATGAGTGCCAGGTGCGTCATGTCCCCAGCCTATCGCCCGCCCCCGCGCCCGGTGCGACCGGTAGCCTGGCGGGGTGAGACGCACGCCCAGCCACGACATTTTGCTGACCGGACCGCTGTTCCTCGACATCGTTTTCACCGGCCTGCCTCACGAGCCGCGCACCGGCACGGAGGTCTGGGCGGAGGGGATGGGGACGCTGCCCGGTGGCATCGCGAACCTCGCGGTGGCTTGCGCCCGGCTCGGCCTGCAGGCCCATCTCGCGACGAGTTTCGGCGACGACGCCTACGGGCAGTGGTGCGCCGATATTTTGCGCGAGGAGCGCATCGACCTGGAGCGCTCGCACGTGCACACCGGCGTCCACACGAACGTGACCGTGAGCTACGCGCACGACGATGACCGCACGATGATCACGCACGGCCATGCGATGGCCTGCAGTGCGGACGAGCTCATCGGCGAGGTCCCCCAGGTGGCGGCCGTCGCGATGGACCTGACGAAGGAGCGCCTTGCCGAGCGCTGGTGGCAGCGCGCGAGTGCGGACGGCGCGAAGGTGTTTGCCGACGCCGGCTGGGATCCGAGCGAGGCCTGGGATCCGCAGCTGCTCGCGCCGCTCGACGCGTGCTATGCGTTTACGCCGAACGAGGTCGAGGCGAAAGCCTATACCGGCAAGGACTGCCCGATTGTCGCGGCCCGCGATCTTGCCGAGCGTGTCCCGCTCGCCGTCGTGACCCGTGGGGACGACGGGGCCGTCGCCGTCGATTCGTCGACGGGTGAGGAGGCAAGCGCGCCCGCGCTACCGGTCGCCGCGATCGACCCGACGGGCGCGGGCGACGTCTTCATTTCGGGCCTCATCGTCGCGAACCTCGCCGGGCGGCCGCTCGCGGAGCAGCTCGCATTTGCGACGCTCGCCTCTTCACTGTCGGTTCAGCAGTTTGGCGGCTCGCTGGCCGCGCCCGGCTGGGGTGACCTCGTGGACTGGAACGAGCGGCGCGTGCGCGGTGAGTTCGGCGAGGAAGTCGCGCGCCGCTATGACTTCCTGCCGGAAATGCTGCCGAGCGGTACGTGCGCACAAGTCCGCCGGGCCGAGGCCACGATTGCACGTCTCGCGGATGTGCAGTCGGGCTCGACCCGGCGGCTGATGCAGGGACTTACTTCACGTCGTCGTCGACCCAATCGAAGGTCTTCGTGACGGCCTTCTTCCACAGGCGGTAGGTGCGCTCGCGCTCCTCTTCATCCATCTGCGGACTCCAGCGCTTGTCCTCGTCCCAGTTGTCGATGACGTCCTGCTCGCCTTCCCAGAAGCCGACGGCGATGCCGGCCGCATAGGCGGCGCCGAGCGCGGTGGTTTCCGCGACCTTCGGACGCACGACGTCGACGCCGAGGATATCGGCCTGGAACTGCATGAGCAGCTCGTTAGCGACCATGCCGCCATCGACCTTGAGCTCGGTGAGCTTGACGTCGGAGTCGGCGGCCATCGCTTCTTGCACCTCGCGGGTCTGGAAGGCCGTGGCCTCCAGCGCCGCGCGAGCGATGTGGCCCTTGTTCACGAACCGGGTGAGGCCGACGAGCGCGCCGCGCGCATCGGACTTCCAGTAGGGGGCGAACAGGCCGGAGAACGCCGGCACGAAGTAGGCGCCGCCGTTGTCGTCGACGGACTCGGCGAGCTTTTCGACCTCGGGGGCCGAGGTGATGATGCCGAGGTTGTCGCGCAGCCACTGGATGAGCGAACCGGTCACGGCGATCGAGCCTTCGAGGGCGTAGACGGCGTCCTGCTCACCGATCTTGTAGCAGACGGTGGTGAGCAGGCCGTTGTCGGACTGCACGACTTCGTTGCCCGTGTTGATGAGCATGAAGTTACCGGTGCCGTAGGTGTTCTTCGCCATGCCGACCTCGAAGCAGGCCTGGCCGAAGGTGGCTGCCTGCTGGTCGCCGAGGATGCCGGAGATCGGGGTGTCGACGAGCAGGCCCTGCTTGCGGCCCATGCCGTAGACCTCGGAGGAGGACTTGATCTCGGGCAGCATCGACATCGGGATGCCCATGTCCCCCGCGATGTTCTCGTCCCAGCTCAGGGACTCGAGGTCCATGAGCATGGTGCGCGAGGCGTTGGTGACGTCGGTGACGTGCACGCCACCGTTGACACCGCCGGTCATGTTCCACAGCGTCCAGGTGTCCGTCGTGCCGAACAGGAGGTCGCCGGCTTCGGCCTTTTCGCGGGCGCCGTCGACGTTATCGAGGATCCACTTGATCTTCGGGCCGGCGAAGTACGTGGCGAGCGGCAGGCCGCAGACCTTCTTGTACTTTTCCGGACCTTCGTCGCCGGCGAGTTCCTTCACGATCTTGTCGGTGCGGGTGTCCTGCCAGACGATCGCGTTGTAGACCGGCTCGCCGGTGTTCTTGTTCCATACAACCGTCGTCTCACGCTGGTTGGTGATCCCGACGGCAGCGATCTCGTGGCGGTTGGTGGAAGCCTTCGATAGCGCGGTGGCGACGGCCTGACGCACGTTGTCCCAAATCTCCTTGGGATCGTGCTCGACCCAGCCCGCACGCGGGAAGATCTGCTCGTGCTCGTACTGTCCGACGGAGACAATCTGGCCAGAGTGGTTGAAGAGAATAGCGCGGGAAGAGGTCGTTCCCTGGTCGATTGCGAGGACGTATTTCTTTTCCGTCATCGTCTTTCCTTTCACAACGTTGTGTGGTGGGCGGTCGGGCGGTTAGAACACGATGGGGCCGACGAGGCCAGCAATGGTACCGCCGATCATGGGGCCGACGATCGGCACCCAGGAGTAGCCCCAGTCCGAGTCACGCTTGCCGGGGATCGGCAGCAGCTGGTGGACGATACGGGGGCCAAGGTCACGCGCCGGGTTGATGGCGTAACCCGTCGGGCCACCAAGGGAGATACCGATCGAGACGACGAGCAGGCCGACGCCGAGGGCGCCCAGCCAGCCGAGGTCGACCTTTTGCAGGCCAGCCATCTCGCCGGCGGGGCCGATCGAGAGAATGACGAACACGAGGACGAACGTGCCGATGATTTCCGTAATGGTGTTCCACAGCGGGTTGCGGATCTCCGGGGCGGTAGCAAACGTGCCGAGCTTCAGCGACGGATCGCAGTCCTCGTCGTAATGCTTCTTGTAAGTCGCCCACGCGAGGAGGGCGCCGATCATGGCACCGACCAGCTGGCCGGCGAAATAGATCATCGTCGAGGAGACATTAACCGGGATGCCGTCGACATAGTTTTCCGCACCCGAGGCAGCGATGCCCACGGTGACGGCCGGGTTCAGGTGTGCGCCTGACTTGTAGGCGACGAGGACACCGGCGAACACGCCGAAGCCCCATCCCCAGTTGATGAGGAGCCATCCGGTGCCGTGGCCCTTGGTCTTGGGCAGCAGCGTGTTGGCGACGACGCCGACACCCAAGAGGATGAGGGTGGCAGTGCCGAGGACCTCGGAGAGGAAAATATCGCTGAGGGTCATTTCCATAGTGGACCTTTCGGTACGTCGCTGCACCAGTGCAGCGGCGGTCGGTGCCAGGACGCGTCGGGGTTACTTCTTCACCACCGGCGCGAGCGGGCGCAGTTCGCTGGCTTCGTTGCGGGCGAGTGAGGCTTCGGAGTCCGTCAGGGTGGTCTCGGCGGCATCTTCGGCCGCCATCGCCTCCCGGTAGTTGGTCTTCTCTTCCTCGGTACGCACCTCGTCCCACCCCAGGATGGGGGCGACCAGGTCGGCGAACTCGTCGAGCGAGCTTACGCCGCGATCCCGCGTCTCGAAATTCAGGCGCACCCGGTGCCGGAGGATGTCCTCCAGGTGGAGCGCACCTTCATGGGTTACCGCGTAGACCACTTCGGCCTTCAGGTAGGACGGAGCGGTTTCGGTGGGCTCGTTCAGCTCCGGGTTTTCGTCGATGAGTGCGGTGAGCTCATCGATGGCGGACCCGTAGCGGTGCAGCAGGTGCTGCGTGCGCGCCTTGTCCCAGCCGTAGCGGGCGGCAAAGCGCGGGGCGAGGCGCACGTAGGCGTCGTAGCCTTCGGCGCCGATCAGGGGAGTGTGCTCGGTGATGGAGGGAAGCGTCTTCGCGCGCTCGCCGAGCGCGAAGTCCACGGCATCTTCTGCCATGACGCGATACGTGGTGAGTTTGCCGCCGGCGATGGCCGTCATGCCTTCGGCGGGGCGCGTCACCGTGTGCTCGCGGGAGACCTTCGTCGACTTCGATTCGTCCATCGTTCCGGGCTGCAGCAGGGGCCGCAGGCCGGCGTAGGTGCCGATGATGTCGTCTTCGGTCAGCTGTGCGTCGAGGACCGCATTGGCGTGATCGAGGATGTACTCGATATCGCGCTTGGTTGCGACGGGGTTTTGGACCTCTTCGTGCCACGCGGTATCCGTCGTGCCAATGACCCAGTATTCGGGCCAGGGGATGATGAAGAGGACGGACTTTTCGGTGCGCAGGAACAGGCCGGTCTTGCCCTCGATGCGCGAGCGGGGCACGACGATGTGGATGCCCTTGGAAGCGAGCACCTTCAGGCCGCCGCTGCCGCCGGACATTTCCTGGGTTTCCTGGGTCCACACGCCGGTCGCGGCGATGGTCTCCTTGGCGCGCACGGTGTGTTCGGTGCCGGTTTCGAGGTCGGTGAGGACCGCGCCGGTGACGCGGCCGGTCTCGTCGGTCGACAGCTGGGTGACCTGCGTGCGCGAGGCGCAGT
Organism: Bowdeniella nasicola; assembly: GCF_001907295.1. GTDB lineage: Bacteria > Actinomycetota > Actinomycetes > Actinomycetales > Actinomycetaceae > Bowdeniella > Bowdeniella nasicola. Next base: position 7,680 of record NZ_MQVR01000068.1, on the reverse strand, counting down.
GGGCGCCGTACTGGGCGGCGGTGCGGATGAGGGTGAGGACGAGGCGAGCGTCGTCGACGCGCGCGTCGTAGAACTTGATGGCGCCGATGAGGGCGTCGTCCTTCATGCCCGGGAATTCCTTGAGCACGCCGGCCTTGGACAGGTGGCGCTGCAATGGCACGGTCTTATGGCCACCGGAGCCGACCAGGGCGAGGGCATCGTACATGCCGACGCCGACGGCCGAGTAGGAGCGTTCGATAACGGGCATCTTCAGCGGCCACAAGAAGGGCTGCGCGTGAACCAGGTGGGGAGCGGTGCGCGACAGCAGCAGGCCGCGCTCCTTCAGGGCTTCGGCTACGAGTTTGAAATCGAGGTTGTAAAGGTAGCGCAGGCCGCCATGAACGAGTTTCGAGGAGCGTGAGGACGTGCCAGCGGCCCAGTCCTGTGCTTCGACGATGCCGACCTTCAGGCCACGCGTCGCGGCGTCAAGGGCGATGCCGGCGCCGGTCACGCCGCCACCAATCACCAGGATGTCGAGTTCCTCGCTCGACACCGCCGCAAGGGCTTCTGAGCGGGATTCAGCGGTTAAGCGGGACGAGGACACAAGCTACTCCGTTCGTCGTTGAAAAGGACGTATTCGTCACCTCTATGGTGAACGCTTGGTCAAGTAACGGCAACTAGGTGCACATCTGTGCATAGACTATTCGTCATGATGGACAACTGTCGAGAGGAGCTCTTCCGCGTCGCGCAGTTGTATTACGTCCAAGACGAGACGATGGCCTCGATTGCCTCCGAGATGGGCGTATCCCGCTCGACCGTCTCGCGGATGCTCAAGACCGCACGCGAAACCGGCATCGTGCGGATCTCGCTGGCACCCGCGACGACGGGAGCGAGTCGCGTCGCGCAGGAACTCTTTGACGAATTCGGGGTGCACGCCGAGGTGGTTTCGGTGCGGGCCTCACGGCCGGATCATGCGCGGCTCGATGCCGTCGCGAAGGTTGCGGCGGAGCGACTGGCTGCGGCGGTGACGCCCGGCACGACCGTCGGCGTGGCCTGGGGGACGACCCTGTCGGCCGTCGCGACGCACGTCCAGCCGCAGCCGACGCCTGACGTGCACATCGTCCAGCTCAACGGCGCGGCGAATTCGACGACGTCGGGCATCCCCTATGCCGCGTCGATCTTTACTCAGCTTGCGGGCGCGTTCGGGGCCGATGCGATGTTCTTTCCCGTGCCCGCGTTCTTCGACTTCGCCGAGACGAAAGAAGCGATGTGGCGCGAGCGCAGCGTGCAGCGCGTGCTGGCCGCGCAAGAGACGTGCGATGTCGCGGTCTTCGGCGTCGGCGCCATCAGCGGGCGGGCCGGCTCGCACGTGTATCAGGCGGGCTATTTCGACACTCCCGCCGATCGGCGCGCGCTGCTGACGGAGGGCGTCGTCGGGGATGTGTGCACCGTCCTCATGCGCGAGGACGGCAGTTATGAGGACATCGAACTCAACAAGCGGGCGACCGGGCCGACGCCCGCGCAGCTGCGACGGATCCCGCGGCGGCTGTGCATCGTCGCGGGGGAGGCGAAGGCCGCGCCGGCGCTCGCGGCGCTGCGCGCCCAGGTGGCGACGGACCTCGTCATCGACGAGCGCGCGGCGCGGCGCGTCCTGTCGCTCGCGCGCATGAGCGCGACGACCGGCTAGGGCTTAGCGCTTCGGCGGCAGCAAACGGTCGAGGGCATCGCGGAGGTCGATGCTTTCGCCGTCACGCCCGCCGGCGCCGATGACGAGCGGCGGCTCCTCGGGCTTCGGACGGATACCCGAGATGCGGTCCTTCAGGCTGAGCCGCGCAGTGAGCACGTAGAAGTTCCCGTCGGTATCAATCCCGACGCTGTGATCGCCCTTGAGGTACCAACCGGAAAGCGGCGTGCGCGCCGTGGCGCTCGACGAATAATCGCCGACGCGCAGCGGCTCGGAGGGCAGATTCGCTTCCGTGGCGCGGGTGACGAAATCGGCGATGAGCGCGCGGGCCTCGCGATGCTCACGGGCCTGCGCGGCGGCCAGCCGCTCGGCATGAATGCGGGCCGCCTCCGAGCGCTCCGTCGACCACTTGCTCACGCCTTCTCGTTCGTATCGGGGGAAAGGACCGTGCGGATCTCGTTGAGGTAGTCCGCGACTTCCTCGCGCCGGCGGGTCAGCTCGCTGATCTGCGTGCGGGCGCGGGCGAGGTCCTCTTCACCGCGGGCGCGGCCGTCTTCGCGCAGTCGGGTCGCCTCGACCTCGGCCTCGCGAATGAGTTTGGCAGCGGCCTCGCGGGCCTGGGTGCGCCGCTCGTTGGCTTCGCGGGTCGCGTCGGTCAGGATGCTCTCCGACTGATCCATGGCCTCGGCCACCCGCTGGGAGGCCTCCTTCAGCAGCGCGTCGATCTCGCGATGGGAGTCCGCCTCCTCACTGCGCCACTGCGCCATGCGCTCGGCATGCTCCGTCTTCGCGGTCGCGCGCGCCGCTTCGATCTCGTTAATTGTCCTGGTGCGCAACTCGGTGAGTTCCGCATCGACCTCGGCCCGGCGACGGGCGAGCTCGGTTTCGAGGTCTTCCTTCGCCTGCGCGATCTCGGCCTGCAGGTCGGCGCGCTGCTGGGCGATTTCCTGGCGCGCCTGCGAGAGCTCCTGCTCGAGCTTGCGCTCGGTCAGGCGCTGTTCTTGTTCCGCGCGGCTCGCGGCGTCCTTACGCACGGCGGCGGCCTGCGTCGCCGCGTCGGCGGTCAGGTCCGCGGCCTCCTGACGGGCGGCGGCGAGCACGGCGGCCGATTCGGACTCAGCGCGTTCCTGCAGTGCATCGGCCTGGGCGGTCGCGCGGGCTAGGCGGGCTTCGGCCTGCTCGGTGGCGGACTGCAGTAGCTCTTCGGACTGGGTCTCGGCCTCCGTCAGCAGCCGCGCGACGCGGGTGCCGAGGCCGGAGTACGTGGGGCGCTTGCGCTCGGAGAGTTCGGAGCGGGCGGCGGCGAGCTCGCTGGCGAGCGTCATCGCTCGGCGGTCGAGTTCGCCCACCTCGGCGCGGGCTTCCTCAAGTTGGGCACCAAGATCAGCCAGGAACTGGTCCACGGGGGCTTTGTCGTAGCCGCGTCGAACGACCGGGAACACGGGTGGCGTAGGAGATGAGGTCATGGCCTTATGGTACGCGTCGCAGGTCACCGGTGGGGAACCACCTCAAGGAGGAGTGTGACGTGGAATCGCGCACGCTGAGCGAGATAATCGTGCACGGCCCGGGACAATGCGGGACAATATGCCGTAGCCTGTCTAGGCGCCATTGCCCACGACAAAGGAAGCCCGAGTGACCCGACGTATTGTTCCTCTCGTCCTTGCGTTGCTAGGGGTGCTGGCTATCGTTGCCGGTATCTTGGCTGGCACCGTGCTGCGCGAGTCCGACACGGTCTCCGTGATGGCACCCGCTGGTTCCGAAACTGCCGTCATCGCAGGCCCCGGCGTCATCAGCCAGGTCAACGATGAGGTCAAGATCACGGCGAAGGCCGACGGGGCCCCTGTGTTCCTCGCCCTTGCGCCGATGTCCGATATTGAAGCGTTCGTCGAGGGCAGCGCCTACCGGAAGATCGAAGGGCTCTTGGACTGGGAGAACCTCAAGGTCACGCCCGTTGCGGCGACCGACGCCGAAGTGACGCTGCCCAACCCTGCGGGCGCCGACCTGTTCTTGGATAAGCGCAGCGGCGAAGGCGAAGTGTCGTGGGCCGTCACCGACCCGGACCACCAGCTCGGTTTCATCGCTATGAGCGACGGCGAAAAACCCGCCCCGGCCCTCACACTGACCTGGAGCAAGGACTCGAAGGCCCCCGCGATGTGGCCGCTGATCATTTCCGGCATCGTCCTGCTGGCCCTCGCGGCGATCGCGGCGCTGTGGGCGCGCAGCGCAAACCGGCCGCGCTCCGTGGCGTCGGGCAAGGGCAATACCGAAGTCATTTACGTCCCCGCGCTGTCCGCGGAAGAAGCCGAAGGGCTCACGCGTCGGGAAATCCGCGATCGCGAGCGCGAGCGCGAACGCGAGGCCCTCGCCGAAGCCCGGCGCTCGGGCCTGCGCAACGTCTCCGTCGTGACGTCGCACGAGATCCCCGTCATCGACGAGCCGCTGCTCGAGCAGGACATTGAGCGCCTCACCGGCAGCGGCATGGCTGCCGGATCGATGATCGTTCCCGCCGCGCCAACCGCCGAGCAGATCCGTGCCGAGGGCGCTGATGACGCGTTCGATGAGGCGAACAAGTGGGCGCCGAAGAACGCCGCGTCGATCAGCCCCGCCGACGACCTGTGGCCCGAGACGGACACGTCGGAGGCCGAGTCCGACGCCGAATCCAAGGGCATGCCCGTCGTCGCCGAGGACGATGCGCTCTGGCCGGAAACCTCCGAGGAGGACTGGCGCGATCAGTGGGACTTCCCGGCACCGAAGAAAGGAGACGACGCATGAGGACGTCCCGTAGCCTGATTCGTCCCCTGGCCGCCTCCGCCGCCGCCGTGCTCACGCTGAGCCTTGCGGCCTGCGGCTCGACGCCCCTTCCCGAGGTATCGCCCGGCGCCAGCTATGAGGGCCCCGGCATCACCGAGGCGGGCTTGACGACCACGCTCGGCTCCGCTGAGAAGGTGCTCGCCGAGGGCGACGCCGCCAAGGACGCCGAGAAGCTCGCCCCACGCTTCGCCGGCGCGGCGCTCGCGGCCCGCACCGCGGCCTACACGCTCGCCACGAAGACCGATGGCGCGCGCCAGCCGACGCCGCTGAACTTCACGCCGCAGGCCGTCCTGCCCGCGGCCGGCCACGACTTCCCGCGCCACGCCGCCGTCATCTCGCAGGTGCCCGAGGGCCAGACGAGCCCCGTACTCATGACGCTGACGCAGGCGAACGCGCGCGCCGCCTACCAGATCGACCACTGGGCGCGCCTGTTCCCGGGCGTGACGTTCCCCGAGATTCCGACGTCCGCCGCGGGCGCCGAATTCCTCGCCTCCGACGACGCCTCGCTCGCGATGGGGCCGAAGGCCGCGATCGAGGCCTACGCCAAGGCGATGACCGACTCGGATGCGGCCGCCGCCTTCGGTGAGGACCCGCTGCGCAAGGCGATGACCGACACCGTGAACGCACTCACCGAGTCGCTGAACGAGGTCGGCGAGGCCTCCTGGCAGGCAGCCGAGGTCACTGCTGAGCCGGTCGCGTTCCGCACGAGCGATGGCGGCGCCGTCGTCGTCGGCACCGTTCCAACGACGCTGACCCTAAAGAAGACCGTCGAGCGTTCGACGCTGACCGTCTCCGATGATCTCGCGGCCCTTGCCGGCTCGGATCCCGTCGCGAACCAGCTGACGGCCACCTACCAGGTGATGATCGCGCTGTACGTGCCCGGCAAGGACGCATCCGATAAGACAATCACGCCGCTTGGCGGCGAGCAGACCCTCATGAGCACCGAGCGCTCGTAGCAAAGGAGAAATGCGTGTCCACCCCGTCTTTTGATGCCCCCGGAATCGTCGACCTGTCCGCGCTTAAGCGCACGGAGGAGGGCGGTGCCGCTGCCCCGGACGGTGCGCCCGATGGTCACGTCGGCGAGGGCTGGATCGTCGATGCGGGCGATGCACACATCTCGGAGCTGATGGAACGCTCGATGCGCGTGCCCGTCGTCCTTGATCTCTGGGCGACCTGGTGCCAGCCGTGCAAGCAGCTCGGCCCGATCCTGGAGAAGCTCGCCCGCGAGTACGCCGGGCGCATGCAGCTGGCGAAGATCGACGTCGACGCCAATTCGCAGCTCATGCAGGCCTTCCAGGTGCAGTCGGTGCCGACGGTCTTCGTCCTCATCGGTGGCCAGCCGTTCCAGCTGTTCCAGGGCGCGCATCCGGAAAGCCAGCTGCGCGCGCTCTTTGACGAAATGTTTAAGATCGCCGCCCAGCAGGGCGTGACGGGGACGCTGCCGCCCGATGCGAGCGCAGGGGAGGCGCCGGCCGATGGGGTACCGGCTGAGCCCGAGGTGCCGCCGCTGCACCGCGAGGGCATCGAAGCGATCGAGCGCGGCGATCTCGCCGCGGCGCATGAGGCCTTCACTAAGGCGCTGAAGGAGGCCCCGGCCGATACCGAGGCGAAGCTCGCCCTCACGCAGGTCGAGCTCATGCAGCGCTGCCAGGCGATCGCCGACCCGCAGGCCACGCTCGAGCAGGCGGGGGACTCCACCGCGCCGACGGGCCCGATCGATGCCCAGCTCGCCGCGGCCGACATCGAATTCGCCGGGGGCGCGCTCGACGATGCGCTCACGCGCCTGCTGACCGTCGTGCGCACGAGCGCTGGGGACGAGAAGGAAACCGCGCGAGCCCGCCTCGTGCAGTTCTTCGACCTGCTGGGTTCGGACCCGCGCGTCGCCGCCTATCGCCGCCAGCTCGCGGCCGCGCTGTACTAAGGTACGCTGTTGACACTGTTTCGCGGGGGTTGATTCCGTGACATACGAACCGCTGGCGGCTATCTGGCCACGCCGACTCCGTGTACGTCTCGGGCCCACGCAAGCTCGGTCAGGAGTTAGCCCGCGCGGGATTCGATGTGTTCAACGTAAGCCGCGACGACGTTGATGTGTCCGAGGGGGACATTTGTGACGGCCGACTAGTTGTGATGTCCAGGTAGGTTGGTCAGTCGGGTGGCTGGTGCGTGGCCGCCGATGGCGGAGTGGGCACGGTGATGATTGTAATAGTGGAGCCAGTCGGGTAGGAGCGCGTTGCGCTGGTGGGTGGGCTCGTACAGGCGGGCGTATGCCCATCCGTCTGCGAGGGTGCAATGGAAACGCTCAATTTTCCCGTTGGTCTGAGGACGGTAGGGGCGTGTTCTTTTATGGTTGATGCCGAGCTGAGTGCATGCCTGACGCCAGGCGTGAGAACGGTAGGCCGATCCGTTATCTGATAGGACGCGTTCTACGGTGACGCCGCGCTCGGCGAACCAGGCCACGGCCCGCTGTAAGACCCCGATCGCGGTGTCGGCTTTCTCATCAGCGCAGATCTCTGCATAGGCCACTCGGGAGTGGTCATCGATGACCGTGTGCACGAACGCGGTGCCGATCAGCGGTCGAGACTCCTTGCCCCGGCGCCCAGTGCGGCGAGCGGTAGCGATGTCGTTGGGCTTGCTTTGCTGGCGGCTGAGGAACTTGTGTCCACCACCATCAGGAATGTTAGCGAACTTTGTGACATCGACATGGATCAGTGAGCCCGGGTAGGGATGCTCGTAGCGACGCAGCGGCTCGCCCGTGGCCCGGTCGATGTGGATCGCCCCGGGTGTGGTGGAGGGCTTGATCTAACCGAGAGGATAGGAACATGCCTGCACCGAGTAAGTACCCTGCAGAAGTTCGTGACCGTGCTGTGCGTATGGTCAATGAGAAGCTGACCTGCGAACCCGCGCTGGCTGTGAGTGCCGCGTGCCGGCTGGTCGGTGAACAGATCGGAATCAATAAGAACACCCTCCGTAATTGGGCTCTTCGGACATCCGGTGGGGGTCATGGGGTGAGTCCGCCGGCGGCGAGGAGCATGCGGAGGCGGTAGTTGTGCTGGTTGCGGTAGCCGCGGGCGAGGCGGCGGTGGAGCTCGATGATGCCGTTCACGCACTCGGTGCCGGGTCAAGTCCCTTGTAGTGGTGTAACGGCGTTTTCCTCTCGTTTGGGGTTTTAGCTTGCTAGTGCGGGCGTGTCGGTATCGGTCATGGTC
>NZ_MQVR01000067.1 GCF_001907295.1 Bowdeniella nasicola | reverse complement strand
GTGAGTTGTAGAAGATGAACTCGAGGATCACGCGGTGACCGCCCTGCTGTCCAGCACGACCACCCCGCTACACCACTATGAGGGACTCAACTCACTATCGGCCGTGCTGCGAGCCGAATCCCGCATGGTTAACGCGAAAATCCGCGTGATAGAATAGGCGAAGTTTCACGTCTTTAAGGGAGTCAATAAACGTGTCCGTTCCCTATCAGGTTGGCGAAACCGTCGTCTACCCCCACCACGGAGCCGCAACGATTGAAGAGATCAAAAAGCGCACCATTCGTGGTGAAGAAAAAACCTACCTCAAGCTGAACGTCGCCCAGGGCGACCTCACGATCGAGGTCCCGGCAGAGAACCTCGACCTCGTCGGTGTTCGCGACGTCGTGGACGAAGAGGGCCTGGAAGAGGTCTTCGACGTGCTGCGCTCCTCGCACACTGAGGAGCCGACGAACTGGTCGCGCCGGTACAAGGCGAACGTGGAAAAGATTGCCTCTGGCGATGTCATCAAGGTCGCCGAGGTTGTCCGTGACCTCTCGCGTCGCGACGCGGATCGCGGCCTGTCGGCCGGCGAGAAGCGCATGCTGTCCAAGGCCCGCCAGATCCTCGAATCCGAGGTGGCGCTCGCCGAGGAGGTCGACGAGGACAAGGCCCGCGACCGGGTCGATGAGGTCCTCGATGAGGGCGCTGACGAAGTCGCCGAAGAGACCACCGAAGAAACGAAGTAGCCCGCGTGAGCGCTGGATTGTCTTCCTGCGCTGCCGTCGTCACCGCTGCCGGCTCCGGCACCCGCCTGGGGGCCGGCATCCCGAAGGCCCTCGTGCCGCTCGCGGGACGACCGATGCTCAGCTACGCCGTTGCCGGGATGGCGCTCGCCGGCGTCACCACCATCGTCGTCACCGCGCCGGGGGATAGCCTCTGGGAGTTCGAGGCCGCCGTCCGTCCCGAGGAGCTCGCCGCTGCCGCGGCGACCGCTTGGCCCCGCACCCATATCGCGTGGCCGCGGACCACGGCCACCGCGGCCGACGTTCAGGTCGTCGCCGGTGGTGCGAGCCGCCAAGCCTCCGTGTCGGCCGGGATCGCCGCGCTGGCCGAGGTTCAGCCGCGGGTCATCCTCGTGCACGACGCGGCGCGCCCGCTCACCCCGCCCGAGCTCATCACGCGCCTCGCGAAATCCGTGACCGAGCGCACCCCGGCCGTCATCCCGGGCGTGCCTGTCGCGGATACGCTCAAGCGCGTCGACGCGTCGGGGCGCGTCGCCGAAACCGTCGATCGCAGCGTGGTACGCGCCATCCAGACGCCGCAGGCCTTCACCGCCGAGCTGCTCTCGCGCGCCCACGCCTTCGGAGCCGCCCGCACGCACGACGAGACCCTCGCCGCGACTGACGACGCGGGCCTCGTTGAGGCCATGGGGAAGCCCGTGCTCGTGATCAAGGGCAAGTGCACCGCCGCGAAGATTACGACCGCCGCGGACCTCCGCTTGGCCGAGGCGCAGCTCGCCGCACTACGCTGAGGGGCATGAGCCAGCCCATCATTCCGCGCGTGGGGATCGCGACCGATGTCCACGCGTTCGACACCGACCCGGACCGTCCCCTCATGCTCGCGTGCCTGCACTGGCCCGGTGAGATCGGGCTCGTCGGGCACTCCGATGCGGACGTCGCCGCGCACGTCGCATGCGATGCACTGTTCTCCGCCGCCGGGATCGGTGACCTCGGCACGCACTTTGGGACGGGCCGACCCGAATACGATGGCGCCTCCGGCACCCGCCTGCTCGAAGAATCAGTCCGACTAGTGACCGACGCGGGCTATGAGATCGGGAACATCGCGATCCAGATCATCGGGCAAAAACCCAAGTTCACGCCCCGCGCGGCCGAGGCCTGCCGAGTCATGAGTGACATCGTCGGCGCCCCGGTCGCGGTCTCCGCGACGACGACCGACCATCTCGGCTTTACGGGCCGCAACGAGGGCCTGGCCGCCGTTGCGACCGCCCTCGTTTACCCGCGCTAGTGGTAGCGCGACTCTGATTCCTTCACCGGCAGCAGCAGCGCGAGCCCGAGCGCGAGGACGACGATGATGCCGAAGATCCCGAACGGGGTGCCACCGCCGATGCCGTTGATCGCCTCGCCGACCATGACCGCGAGCGTGAACGCGGCGGGCGCGAGGAAGGACACCGCGCGGCCCGTCGTCGCGTAGAGGCCGAAGACCTCGCCCTCCTTGCCCTGCGGGATGATACGCGCGAGGAACGTGCGCGAGGCCGACTGGGCGGGGCCGACGAAGATGCACAAGATGAGGCCAAAGATCCAAAACATCGTCGTGCCGCCGTCGTGGAAGAAGAACACGCACAAGCCCGCGACGATCATGGACACGAGCGAGAAGATGATGACGCGCTTCGGGCCGAAGCGGTCATCGAGGCTGCCGAACGCGATCGTGGCGATACCCGCGACGACGTTCGCGGCGACGGCGAAGATGATGACATCGCCCGCGCTGAAGCCGAAGACCTTCGCGGCGATGACGCCGCCGAAGGTGAAGACACCCGCGAGGCCGTCGCGGAAGACGGCGGAGGCGAGCAGGAAGTAGACCGTGTGCCGCGAGGTGTTCCACAGTCGCTTAATGAGGCGGAAAATCTGGCGGTAGGACTCGAGGTAGGACTGCTTGTGCTCGGCCTGAGCCGGGTGCTTGGCCTGCGTCTTGCGCGCCGTGATGAACACGGGGATCGAGAACGTCAGCGTCCACAGGGCGCACAACAGCATCGTCACGCGCACATCGAGGCCGTTCTCGCTCGTGACGCCGAACCAGCCGACCTCGGGGCTGATGAGGCCGAAGTAGACGATGAGGAGCAAGACGATGCCGCCGAGGTAGCCCATGCCCCAGCCGAAGCCGGAGATCTTGCCGATGTTCTTCGGCGTCGCGATGTCGTTAAGGATCGCGTTGTAGTTCACGGAGGCGAACTCGAAGACGATATTGCCGACGCCGAGCAGGATGAGACCGAGCCACAGGCCCGGGCGCGAGGGCGTGACGAAGAACAGGCTCGCGGAGATCGCGACGACGAGCAGCGTGTTGACCATGAGCCACATGCCGCGCTTGCCCTGCCGGTCGGCCCGCTGGCCGTTGACCGGAGCGAAGAGCGCGATCGCGAGGCCCGCGACCGTCATCGCGGCGCCGAGCATCGTCTCGGGGGAGGCCTGGCCTTCCGTACCCGCGAAGCCGGGGTGGCTCGTGAGGTAGATCGTGAACACGAACGTCGTGATCACCGCGTTGAAGGCGGCCGAGCCCCAATCCCACAGCGCCCACGAGAGCACCGGGCGGGAGAACAGACCGTGGCCTTCACCGCTCGGACCGATGGCGGTCGGTGCGATGTCGGAGCTGGCGGTTGACTGAGGGGAGTTAGTCGTCACGGTCCTCACGTTAGCCCAAAGGGCCGTAGGCTGGGAGCGTGAGTGTTCAGCTGTATGATTCCGCGACAAGATCCGTCCGACCACTTGAGCCCGTCACCCCGGGCGTCGTACGTATCTACCTGTGTGGTGCCACGGTGCAGGGCTCGCCCCATATCGGGCATTTGCGCGCCGCGCTGAGCTTCGATGCCCTCGTACGCTGGCTGCGCCGTCGCGGCTACGAGGTCCACTACATTCGCAACGTCACCGACATCGACGACAAGATCCTTGCCAAGTCCGCCGAGGCCGGCTGGCCATGGTGGGCGTGGGCCATGCGTTTTGAGCGCGAATTCGCCAACGCCTATCGCGCGCTCGGCGCCGTCGAGCCGACGTATGAGCCACGCGCGACCGGCCATGTCCCCGAGCAGATCGCGATGGTCGAGCGGCTGATCGAGCGCGGCCACGCCTATGACGATGGCGCGGGCAACGTCTACTTCTCCGTCACCTCGCTGCCGGACTACGGCTCGCTGACCCGCCAGCAGCTCACCGACCTGTCGACGACGGAAGACGATTCCCAGATCGACGACGCCGTCGAGGCCGGCAAACGCGATTCGCGCGACTTCGCGCTGTGGAAGGCCGCGAAGCCGACCGAGCCCGAGACCGCCTCCTGGGATTCGCCCTGGGGCCGCGGTCGGCCCGGCTGGCACCTGGAATGCTCGGCGATGAGCTATAAGTATCTGGGCGAGACCTTCGATATCCACGGCGGCGGCATCGACCTGCGCTTCCCGCACCACGAAAACGAGCAGGCCCAGTCCCACGGCGCTGGCTACGGCTTTGCCAACATGTGGGTCCACAACGCCTGGGTGACGACCAAGGGGGAGAAGATGAGCAAATCGCTCGGCAACTCCCTCGTCGTGGCCGAACTGCTCGAGCAGGTGCCCGCGCCCGTGCTGCGGTTCGCGCTGTGCACCGTCCACCACCGCTCGACGATCGAATGGAGCTCCGAGCTCCTCGATGCGGCCGCGGCCGCCTGGGAGCGCATCACCGGCTTCGCCGACCGCGCCACCGAATACCTCGGCACCGCAAAACTCGACGCCCCAAGCGACATCGAGTCGGTTCCCGTTACGGACCTGCCCGAGGCGTTCGTCGCCGCCATGGACGACGATCTCAACGTCGCCGGGGCGCTCGCGGTCATCTGGGAGCACCTCAAGGCCGGCAACACCGCGATCGCCGAGCACGAGGTGGAAATGGTCGAGCGCGAACTGCGCCTCGTGCGCTCGATGCTCGCCGTGCTCGGTCTTGACCCGCACAGCGAGCAGTGGGCGGCGACCCATGAGACGAATAACGCAGCCCACGGCGCCCTGGACTCGCTCATCACCGATATGCTTGCAGATCGAGCCGCCGCGCGCGCCGCCAAGGATTGGGCCCGAGCCGACGCGATCCGCGACCAGCTTGCTGCCGCAGGCATCACGGTCGAGGACTCCGCCACCGGTGCCACCTGGCATCTCTAACTCATTAACTCTGTAAGGACCACTCATGCGTTTGCCGGAATCCCTGTCCGAACCCCTCGGCGATATCCATCTGCCCAGCCCGATCGACGCGCCCGCGCTCAAGTGGGGCATCATCGGCCCCGGAAATATCGCCCGCACCTTCGCCTCGCACCTGCGGCAGAACACGAACCAGGAACTCTTCGCCGTCGCCTCCCGCTCCTTCGGGCGCGCCGCCGCCTTCGCGGCCGAGTTCGACGCCGACCGCTCCTATGGCTCCTACGCCGACCTCATCGCCGATGAGGACGTCGACGCCGTCTACATCGCGACCCCGCACTCCCACCACATCGAGGTGGCGATGCAGGCGATCGCGGCCGGCAAGCCGATCCTCGTGGAAAAGTCGCTCACTGCGAACGCCAAGGACACCGAAGCACTGCTCATGGCCGCCGAAAAAGCCGGCGTCTTCGCGATGGAGGCCGTCTGGTCCCGCTTCATCACGCCGTGGGTCCTCACCCGCGAGCTCGTCCACGGCGGACACCTCGGCGAGATCGTCTCGGTCAAGTCCGAACTGTCGTCCCGCCTCACCCACGTCGAGCGCATGACGAATCCCGAACTCGCCGGCGGCGCGATCCGCGACCTTGGCGTCTACCCGCTGAACTTCGCCCAGTTCCTCCTCGGCGACGGCGAACTCGTGCACACGTCGGGCTCGCTCACCGACACCGGCGTCGAGCAGGACGCCATCATGGTGACCGATCACCGCGGCACCCTCGCGATCTCCATGTGCTCGATGCGCGGCGAGGCCCCGTCCTCCGCCGAGGTCGTCGGCACCAAGGGCTGGGTCCGCATCCCGACGCGGATGCACACGCCCGGCGCGATGCAGGTCGCGCTCGAGATCGACGGCGAGATAGTGCGCGAGAAGATCGACGCGCGCGTCACGGCCCCGTACCGCTTCGAGGCGTGCGAGGTCGCGCGCTGTGTCGAGGCCAAGAAGACCGAGTCGACCTCGATGCCGCACTGGGATTCGCGCCATATCGCAAACCTCATGGACGAGGCCCGCGCGGCGCTCGGAGCCAAGTAGGAGTCACCGTGGCCAAAGGCAACCAGCAACGCCGCGGCGCCGTCCGTAAGGAAGGCTCGAAGAAGGGCATGATCAAGGGCACGGGCGGGCACGGCCGCAAAAAGCTCCAGGGCCGCGGCCCGACCCCGAAGGCCGAGGACCGCTCCTGGCATCCCGCGGGCAAGCGCAAGGCCGCGGCCGAGCGTCGCGAGGCGGCAAAGCCGAAGAAGAAGCTGCCTGCACACCTTTCCCTGCCGAAGGACCACGAGATCATCGCGGGCCGCAACCCCGTCTACGAGGCCGTCACCGCGGGCATCCCGCTGCTGCGCGTGTTCCTCGCACCCGGCACGAAGAATGACGAGCGCCTCGCCAAGGTGCTGCGCACCGCGACGGCGCTCGGCGCTCCCATGCTCGAGGTGACGAAGTCAGAGCTCGACATGCTGAGCGAGGGCGCGACCCACCAGGGGATCGCGATCGAGGTGCCGCCGTATGAGTACGCGGACTTCGGCGAGCTCCTTGCCGACGCGCTCGAATCGGGCGAAGCGCCGCTGTTCGTCGCGCTCGACCAGGTCACCGACCCGCACAACCTCGGCGCGGTCTTGCGCAGCGCCGGCGCGTTCGGCGCGCACGGCGTCATCGTCCCCGAACGCCGCAGCGCAGGCGTCAACGCCACCGCGTGGAAGGTGTCCGCGGGCGCCGCGGCGCGCGTTCCCGTCGCCCAGGTGACGAACCTCGTGCGCGCGCTGCAGGACGCGAAGGCCGCGGGCTGTTTCGTCGCGGGCCTAGCCGGCGGCACGTCGGAGACGACGGCGACGTTCGACCTTGCCACCTCCCCGCTGGTCCTCGTGACCGGCTCGGAGGGCACGGGCCTGTCCCGCCTCGTCACCGACACCTGCGATCAGCTCGTCTCGATCCCGATTTCCCCGGCCGTCGAGTCCCTGAACGCCGCCGTCGCGACCGGGATCGCCCTGTACGACGTCCGTCGCCGACGCGAAGCCGAGTCCTAAGCCACTTCGTCCTCCCTCATTGCCCAAAATCGTGATGAAATAGGAGGGAGAGCAAGGAGGCTGCAATGTCTAACTGGTCATCGACCGAACTCGTCTTCCAGGCGGACTCCGTCGACCTGGAGCAAACCCTTCGGCATTTCAAGGTCCTCGCACGGATGGACTACCTGCCGGCGTCGGTGCGCCCGTCAGCAGCCTCCCGCGAGTGTCTTGTCACCGCCGTCATTTTGACCGACGAGCGGGGCCGGATCGCGACCGTCGCCGCGGATCGCGTTCAGGCCGGGCCCGATGCGAAGGACCTCATGCGCACGATCGCGACGCGGATGGGCTGCTCCCTGTGGGTCCCGAGCTGGGACCTCGACATCGAGCCGGTCGGCCGCCCGTCGCAGCCCAAGCCCGCCGCGAGCGAACAGCCCGACGAGACGATCACGGTCGCCGTCGTGACGCCGGCGCCGATGTCCGCGATGCCGATGTATGCCGCGGCCGTCGCGCACGACCTGTCGGTCCTCGACCTCGAGGACCGCCGCGTCGTCATGTCGACCTCGACGCGCGAGCCGATCGGTTTCGGCCACTTCGGCTGGAGCGAAGACACCCTGCCCGCGCTCGTGCTCGTGAACCACGGCGGCGAGCACACCGTGGCGCTGCACCAGTCGGAAGCGGCGTTCGCCGAGGCCGTCCACAGCTGGGACCTCGTCACCGAATACGCTTTCGGCCAGTACGACAAGCCGCCGGCCGAGGCCCAAGCGCTCATCGACGAATTCTTCACCTCCACCTCCGATGCCGAAGCGTTCGCCGCCTACGCGGGCGTGAGCGTCGACAAGATGAAGCAGGCCATGGCGCTGCCTGGCCGCCAGGGCATGGTAACGATGATCGCGCAGTTCGGCCTGCCCGGCGTCCTGTCGAAGGTCCTCGAGGGCACGATCGCGCCGCGCGATGTCCCCGGCGTCGAGACGTTCTCCCACGAGTCCTGGCGCGGTGCCATCAAGGAAACGACGCGGCTGTACATGGCCGAACAGTTCCCGACGGGCAGCGCGAGCGAGTTTTGGACCTCCTTCGGCCAGCAGGCCTTCGCCCATCCGCGGATGCGCTATGCGCTCGCGGGCGGCGGCGCCCTCCTCGGTGCGCTCCTGCTGCGAAGCGCGTTGAAGACCGGCGGCAAGGTGCGCGGCATCGCCGGGGCATTGTTCATCGCCGACGCGATCTCCAACGTCGTCCTGCCGCCGCTCATCGCGAAGTGGATGGCCGAAGAAGCCGACCAGTACCCGCAGCCCTGAACCGCCTAGACGACGATGGTGCTCATCGGCCTGTGGGTCGCGACGATCGTCGCCATCGGCGTCATCTTCTGGATCAATCAGCGCGTGCCCGGCAGCGTCGAGCGCTACGGCATTATCGCCCTGCTCATCTTACGACAATCGCGTGGCACCCGCGGATGGAACGCCGCCGCACCGAAGTTGCCCGGCTCATGGCGGCTCTCGCGCATCCGAGCAGTGCAGCGCTTATACGTTCGTGGGCATTTGATCGATGAATTCCTCGATGAGGTAGTTGCGCACGTCGGTGAAGTTCTCGATCGGGTCTTCCTCTTCGAGCTCACCCCACACCCAGCAGTTGACCTGGCCGTTTAAGCGCAGCATCGCATCGAACGCGAGCTCGTCGAGATCGGCCTTGTTCCCGCCCCACATGAACATGCTGAGGTGGAACACCTGGCGCTCGGGCGCTGAGTGCTGGGCGCCCGATTGGAAGAGCTCCGCGTAGCTGTCGGTGAGGAGTTGTTGGACGGTTTCGTCTTCGAACACTTCCTCGTCGGCCTCGCCGAACGTCATGTCTTCGACGGCGGTGAAGTAGTCCCAGCGCTCACCGACGCAACGCGGCAGCGCTTCCATGCTGCTGTAGTGCCACGGGGCCTGCGCCCGCCGCCGCGCCGCCAGCGCGAACGCCTCGTCGCGGTCGAGGGCGAGGCCGGACTGCCACTGGACGAGCGGCGTGACATCCGCGGCATCCGTGAACTGCTCGCGCGCCTGCGCTAAGTAGTGCCCAAAACCGCGTGCTGCGTCCTCGCTCGTATCGGCGCTGAGCTCGTAGCCGCGGGCCAGCGCAGACTCGGGACGGGGGTCGTCCTCGAGGGCCGCGATCCATCGTCGCGCGATCATCTCGTAGCTGTCATCGTCGATATTCGTCCGCGCCGGATCGTTAGTGGACCCGTCCGACATGCTGGTGAGGAGCTCGGTGCGCAGTTCGATCGGGGTCTGCTGGTAGAGCGCGTGCAGATCATCGATGTCGACCGCTGAGCGCACGAGCATCGGGTCGGAGCGGAACGCGAACGTCGTGGGTCGGGCAAAGCGGGGCGTGGGTGCGCGATCGATCGCTTCTTGGATCCGCGGAGCGGGATTACGGAACCGGCTGAAAAGGCCCATCGGTCTGCTCCTTAGACAACACCTGGAAAGGGACGCACGCGTCGCGCTAGGACACACTTTTCAGAGCGGGACCCGCATCGGGATCAGCCCCAGAGTGATGACGAAAAACCGATAATCTGCCTGGCGACACAGTGGTTTTCACGGCTGGAAGTTGTCCCTATGCTGGCCCTGGCGCCACGACCTTCTCGCGGCACTACGTCCAAGGAGCAGCCGTGCTTCGTTTCGTCTATTTTGGTGCGCTCGGCATGCTCGCCGCTGCCGGTCTCCTCATCGCCTCAGGTCACGTGTCGATCGCCGGGTGGGTCGGCGGCGTCGGCAGCGCGCTCGTGATTGCGACGTCGGTCCTGTTCATCCACGTGTTCGCCACGCGCCACGAGGTGCGCGCGAGCGAACCGCAGATTCGCAGCGCGATCGCGGCCGGCCGGGGCGCGCTCGTACGCATCGATGCGATTTCGGAAACCGGCGTGATCATCAACGAGCGGCACGTGTGTGCCCTGACGCTCACGGTGCAGCCACGCGGTGGGCGCGCGTTTCGAACGATCATCTCCCGACGCATCTCCGCGCTCGAGATGCCGCAGTTCCAGCCCGGCACGACCCACCCGGCCGTGGTCCTCACGCCCGACGGACCCGAGACCGTGATCGTGTCCACGCCCGACCTGCTGCGCGAACTGAACCCCTGGCTGACAAATCTCCAGGTGCCGCCGGCCGAATCGGTCGGGGACATCTAGCGGATCCCCGTGGGCGTCGTGCGCGCCGATGGGACGCGCCGCGCGCCATTTGTCGGCCACGGACGCAAGGGGCGGGCCGTGCGGGTGGTGGCGTATGTGGTGGCCTTCTTCCTCGGGCTCACCATCCCGCTCGCGCTCACGCCGCGAACCTTCGGCTATGTCGCGCACGCGATCTCGCACGGGCGCCTGGTCAACTCGCCGTGGGACGCGGAGTCCGTCGACAAACAATTGGCCGGTCTTCGTGCGGAAGGGCCGGGCCGACACGTCTTTTCGGGGATCGTTCCAGCTCTCCCAGGTCTCCTGGCGCGCCCTCGATCCGCTCTTGAAAGACGTGCGGGCACGCATCGCCGACAGCGCGATGGAGGTCGTGAGCGTCCACATCAACCGGGGGGAGCGGACCTCACTTCCTCATCTACGCGCACGGCATCGATGGCACCGTGACGTTCCGCGCCGATGCGGACGGCTCGAACCTCACACGCGTTTCAGGGGACCTGCCCTAACCGCGGACGTGAGGCGCGACACTAGGGCCTAAGTCCCCTCCGAGCGAGCGCGCGCCCGGCGTACGGTGTATGTGGACCCACCCCTAGGTCCGCTATGCGACGAGGCATAACCATCGATCCAGGAGAAGCTGTGAAGAGAGCGACCACGCTGTCTGCTGCCTTGATCACGCTGCTCGCGAGCCTGCTGTTTGGCAGCTCCGTGTGGGCGTGTACCGGTGTCATTATTGGCGCCGACCTGACAGAAGACGGCTCGGCCATTTTCGGCCGGACAGAAGACCTAGAACAAAACCATCCGAAACGGCTCATCGTCAACGAGGCGGGTAAGTACCCCGCGGGCAAGGCCATCGTCGGTGCGGAAACCGGCGTGAGCTACACCCAGGAGAAGGACTCCCTGAAGTTCACCTCCGTCTCCGACATCACCCCGGCCGAGGGCCGCTTCGATGAGGCTGGCTTCAACTCCGCCGGTGTCGCGGTCGACGCGACGGTCTCGGCGAAGGCCAACAAGAAGATTCTCAGTGTCGACCCGTACACCAAGCAGGGCTGGACCGAGGGCGTCCTCGCGACCGTCCTGCTCGCGAACTCCACCAGCGCGAAGGACGCGATCGACCGGATGGCCGCGCTCGTCGAAAAGGACGGCGCCTCCGAAGGCAATATCCTCGTCGTCGGTGACAAGACCGACGTGTGGTACATGGAGATCTACTCCGGCCACCAGTACGCGGCCATGAAGTACCCGCGCGATAAGTTCTCGGTCTACCCCAACACGTTCTACCTCAACCGCGTGAATTGTGCGGATAGCGCGAACTTCGTGTGTTCCAAGGACCTGATCAAGACCGCGAAGGACGCCGACAGCTATGTCGAGACCGGCGGCCAGTTCGACCCCGCCGCGAGCTACCGCCCGGGCATGACGGCCGGTAACGCCTCGCGTTCCTACTCCGGCATCAAGGCGCTCGATCCCGGCTCGAAGGTAACCCTCGATCAGGACTCCTACGCGCTGCTGCAGACCCCGAGCAAGAGCTTCAAGAAGCTCTCCATCGCCGATGTCATGGCGATGCAGCGCAACCGCTTCGAAGGCGTCGATGACACGCTCGCCAAGCTCAGCGAAAAGGTCGTCGACGATCACGGTATGAAGGGTGCCGACGGGAAGCCTGTCGAAGGCGCTCATTACCCGATCGGTAACACCAACACGATGGAAGCCCACATCTTCCAGATCCCGAAGAGCGGAATGCCCAAGGAGATCCCGGGCACGCTGTGGCAGACCATCGGCACGCCGCAGGGCGCGCCCTACATGCCCTACTACGGCAACATCGATCAGACGATCGAGCCCATGCAGTCGACGTCCAAGGACCCGAGCGACATGAGCTCCTACTACTGGCTCGCGAGCGCCGTCAACAAGTTCGTCAATGCCGACCGCGCGACCGTCGCCGGTCCGGTGCGCGAGTACCTGAACGCGTTCGAGGCACCCCTGATCGCCGCCCGTAGCGCGGAAAACATTGAGCTCGTCACGAAACATGCCGCCGACCCGGAGGTTGCTACGTCCTGGGCCAATGCGATCTTCCTGCGTGCCGCTGAGGAGTCGTACAACAACCTGAAGGCCCTGCTCGAGTCGTTGAAGGTCTACAACACCGAACACCAGCTGAAGGCCGAAGACGGCAGCTACGTGACGGTCGCGCCGAAGCAGGTCGTGCTCCCGACCCAATTCGTTGCGCATCGCGACGAGCTTCCCAACCCGCCGAAGGGCACCAAGGTCTACGGAACGTGGAGCGTGGAGCTCCTGCAGCACATGCCCTGGGGCAAGATGGACCACGTCCAGCCGAACGGCAAGGTGACGGTCAGCCTCAAGTACGACGGTGACGCCGAGGGAGCTGAGCTCTGGTTGCTGAAGGGCGGTGAGGAGAACCACACTGTTATACCGCACACCGTGAAGGACGGCTTCCTCACGTTCGAAACCGATACGTTAGGTGCCTTCGCCCTCGCGAAGCGTGACGTTCCGAGCCCGGATCCGACGACCGAACCGACGGCTGACCCGACGGTCGCGCCGACCACCGCGCCGGCTCCGACCGCGGCCCCGGCGCCGCAGCCGACGGGCAAGGCTCCGGTCAAGCCCGGTATCCCGCGTACCGGTGGCAACGTGGTCGCACTCGCCCTGATCGCGCTCGGCGCGGTCACGGGTGGCGGTATCCTCGTCGCACGGCGCCGTAGCTCCGAGAGCTAAGACGCCAGCACAAAGCCGGGGACGCGCAGCGCGCACCCCCGGCTTTTGTGTTGCCCTAGTGAGCCTTGGCGGCCTCGATGAGGACCTCGGCACCCTTGGCCAGCCCCTCCAGCTGGCTGTAGGCGCCGTCCTCGTGCTCGATCGCGATGTTCATGTTCGGATCGATCGCCGCGATCTTTTCGACGAACGTCGTCCACCACGCGAGGTCATGCCCGGCCCCGACGTGCACGAAGCGCCACGCGGGATCCTGCGGCCACACCTGGCACCAGTGCGCCATGCCCGAGGGGTAGCGGTCGGCCTCGTTTTCCGGCGGCCGCCCAAAGCTCGTGTCGAGCACGCCCTTGGTCGCCACGCCCGGCTCGATCGCCGTGTCCTTGGCATGCACGTGGTAGATGTGCTCGCCGAGCAGGTCGATGCACGCGAAGATATCTATGCCCTGCCACATGAAGTGCGACGGATCCATGTTGACGGCGACGTTCTCAAGCTTGGTCTTGTCGATGAACTTCATGAAGCCATGCGGTGTGAAGATCGTGTTGTGCGGGTGCAGTTCCCACGCGAGCTTCACACCGGCTTCGCTGGCGCGGGCATCCATCTCGCGCCAGAACGGCTCGAGGACGGAAAGCTGATAGTCGAGCACCTCGCCGTAGACGCCGTCCCACGGGTTCACGACCCACGACGGGTAGAGCGCCTGCGGATCCGAGCCGAGGGCACCCGACATGCACACGATTTCACGGACCCCGAGTTTGCCCGCGAGCTCGATCGCGCGCTTCAAGTCGTAGGTGTGTCGCGGCCCGATGTCCGGCAGCGGGTTGAGCGGATTGCCCGACGTGTTCAACCCGACAAGCGTCATGCCCTTATCGGCGAACAGGCCGAGGTAGTCCTCGCGCGCCGCCTGCGAACTGATGAGCAGGTCGACGTGGCAGTGGAGCGACGGCACGAAGCCGCCGACGTTGACCTCGGCGCCCGTAAGGCCGTTGGACTTCAGGATGTCGAGCGCCTCGGCGAGCGGGTAGTTGGCAAGGCAGGCAGTGTACGCGCCAAGAGTGAGAGCCATGGGGTGTCCTTTCAGTCGATCTCGATGGCGCTGCCACCTGCGGTAGCCGAGCGGACGATGGCGTCTTGGATGCGCATGGCGCGGTAGCCGTGCGCGAAGGTCGGAACGGGCGGCAGCCCCTCGTCGATCCCGAGGACCTGATCCAAGAACGCGCGCGCCTGGTAGGTGAACTGGTCGATCTGGGTGACTCCGACGCACGCGAAGGCCATCGACGAGCCGTCCTTGAAGTACGGGAACCATCGGCCCGACGAGGACGCGGCGCATGCCCTGCAGGTCCTGCGGCGCGCTGTCGTCGCTCAGCAGGATCTCGCCCGCGCGGGACATGTCGAATCGGGCGCGGCCCTTGGAGCCGAGGACCTCGAACGCGAGGCCGTTGGCGTCCCCGAACGCGACGCGCGAGACGGAGAACGTGCCCATCGAGCCGTCGACGAACTCGGCGTTGAAGGACGCGATGTCGTCGTTTTCTACTACCTCGGTCGCCTCCGCGGCGACGGACAGGCCACGGTCGCCGGCGATGCCCTCCTGTGCGGGCGGGCGCTTCTTGATGACGGTCGCGAACCGGCCGCCGGATACGGTGCGGATCGGGCCGCAGATGAAATCGGCGATGTCGATGAGGTGAGAGCCGACATCCCCGAGTGCGCCGGAGCCCGCGGGGCCGCGGTAGCGCCAGGCGATCGGTGTCATCGGGTCCAGGCCGTAATCGGTCAAGTCCCTTGTAGTGGTGTAACGGCGTTTTCCTCTCGTTTGGGGTTTTAGCTTGCTAGTGCGGGCGTGTCGGTATCGGTCATGGTCGT
>NZ_MQVR01000066.1 GCF_001907295.1 Bowdeniella nasicola | reverse complement strand
CACGACCATGACCGATACCGACACGCCCGCACTAGCAAGCTAAAACCCCAAACGAGAGGAAAACGCCGTTACACCACTACAAGGGACTTGACCGTAGTTCAAGCTACAGACCATCGTGTGGTGGTCTTGGATAAGCTGACCTATGCGGGCCATCGGGAGTCTCTAGAGGGCCTGCCAGAGGACCGAGTCGAGCTGGTCGTGGGAGACATCTGCGACCCGGATGTCGTCGATGACGTCGTCGGACGTAGCGATGCAATCGTCCACTACGCAGCCGAGTCCCACAATGACAATTCGCTCGCCGGACCCATGCCATTCGTCCAGACCAACGTCGTCGGCGCGGCGGTACTGCTTGAAGCCGCGCGACGGCACGGTACCCGCTTCCACCACGTTTCGACTGACGAGGTCTACGGAGATCTCGAGATCGACGATCCGGAGAAGTTCACCGAGTTCACGCCCTACCAGCCGTCGAGCCCGTACTCTGCATCGAAGGCGGCATCGGACCATCTCGTTAGGGCATGGGGGCGCTCCTTCGGCCTAGAGATCACGGTTTCGAATTGCTCGAATAACTACGGGCCGTACCAACACGTCGAAAAGTTCATTCCCCGGCAGATCACCAACCTGCTCGATGGCGGTGTCGCCAAGCTGTATGGCGATGGTAAGAATGTTCGCGATTGGATCCATACAGAGGATCACTCCTCCGCTGTCCTGCGCATCCTCGAGTCCGGCAAACTCGGAGAGACGTACCTGATCGGGGCCAATGGGGAGAAGAACAATCGCGAGGTTATCGAGCTGATTCTCGAGCTCATGGGACGTGACCCCTCTGATTTCGTGCACGTCAAGGACCGGCCAGGGCACGACCTGCGCTATGCGATCGACGCTCACAAGATCCGTGAAGAACTCGGCTGGGAACCGAAGTACACCGACTTCGTAGACGGTCTGTCCGCCACGATCGAGTGGTACCGCTCGAACGAAGATTGGTGGCGTCCCCAAAAAGCGGAGACTGAAGCGAAGTACGAGAAGGCGGGCCAGTGACAGCTTCGATCCAGGTTCACCCCACGGCGATTGGTGGTCTACTGCTGATCGACCTGCCCGTTCACGGTGACAACCGTGGATGGTTCAAAGAGAACTGGCAGCGAGAAAAGCTCCTCGACGCGGGAGTCCCCGACTTGGGGCCGGTACAGAACAATATTTCCTTCAATACCGAGCCTGGCGTCACGCGCGGCATCCACGCTGAGCCGTGGGATAAGTACATCTCGGTCGCTCACGGCAAGGTCTTTGGTGCCTGGCTGGATCTGCGTGCCGGCGACGGTTTTGGTCGAGTCGTAACGGCAGAGATCACGCCGGATAAAGCTGTCTATGTGCCCCGCGGCGTGGGCAACGCATTCCAGACGCTCGAAGCGGACACGGTCTACACCTACCTCGTGAACGAGCACTGGAGCCCAGAGGCACGGGCCGAGTACACGTTTGTGAATCTCGCGGATCCGACGCTCGGGATCGACTGGCCTATCGAGCTGTCCCATGCACAGATGTCTGACGCAGATCGAGCTCACCCACAGCTTTCGGACGTTCAACCGATGGGCGAAAGACCGCTACTGATCATCGGTTCCGGAGGCCAGCTGGGCCGGGCTCTCGTGCAGGCGTGCGAGCAGCGCGGCATCTCCTTCCGTGCGGTCGATCGCGAACAGTGGGATATGGCAGAGCCGGATAGTTGGTCCGATCAGCTTCTGCAGTCCTCCCGCGTGGTCATCAACGCGGCCGCCTACACGGCCGTGGATGCCGCCGAAACTGACGAAGGTCGCCAAGCTGCCTGGGCGGTCAACGCCACGGGGGCAAGCGCACTAGCTGCCCGCTGCGATGCTGCTCGGGTGCCGCTGGTGCACGTCTCGACGGACTACGTTTTCGATGGGAGGCTCGTCCCGGACCTGAAGTACGTGCCTGATTCGCCGCGCTCGCCGCTCGGCGTGTATGGCCAGTCGAAGGCGGCGGGAGAGGTAGCCGTGGCTGCGCTCTCGCGTCACTGGATCGTGCGAACAAGCTGGCTTATCGGCGATGGCCCCAACTTCGTGCGCACGATGATGAATCTCGCCGAACGTGGGGTCGATCCGGCTGTCATTACAGACCAGCGCGGGCGGTTGTCCTTCGCGAGCGAACTGGCGGAAGGAATCTTGCACCTGATCGCAACTGGCACCCCGTTTGGCACGTATCAGCTGACCGGTGCCGGTGAGCCGTGCAGTTGGTTCGACATTGCTCAGGAAGTCTTCCGTCTTGTTGGGGCGGACCCCAACCGCGTAACGCCAGTGACCACCGAGGAGTACGGACGCGGACGCGATTCCATGGCGCCGCGGCCCCATAACTCGGTGATGTGTCTCGGCGCGACGAAGAGCGCCGGATTCCAGCCGCGAGACCACATGGAATCCCTCGCGGCATATATCCGACAGCAAGGAGCGGGGCTATGATTACCGTCAGCGTAATCGTCCCGTCCCATGGTGGCGCGGCCCGCCTCCCGATGCTCATGGAATCGCTAGCACTCCAAGAAGGTTCAGTTGATTTCGATATCCATGTGGTGGTTGACGAAGACGTCGACGGGTCGGAAGAGGTTCTCGAAGAACTCGCAGCTCGCTACCCGAACCTGAACCTCGAGTGGACGGTATTTCCGACGAACCAGGGGCGAGTCGCAGCGCTTAACGAGGCCATCAACTCCACCAGTGGCGCGATCATTGCGCGTTGCGACGACGACCTTGTGCCCGGCCCGCGGTACATCGAGACGATCGCGGCGGTGCAAAAGGATGGAC
Organism: Bowdeniella nasicola; assembly: GCF_001907295.1. Taxonomy (GTDB): domain Bacteria; phylum Actinomycetota; class Actinomycetes; order Actinomycetales; family Actinomycetaceae; genus Bowdeniella; species Bowdeniella nasicola. The sequence goes on along the minus strand of NZ_MQVR01000066.1, from coordinate 12,555 downwards.
CCATTGGCGCGGTAGGGCTATACAGAAACGTCTATCCCGAAACCCCGTATTCGAAGGCTTACGGCGTGCGGCATGACGAGATGTATCGCCAGGAAGCGTATGACGCGCCGCCAAGAGCCCGCTTCACGTACTGGCACGGGAACTCCTCGGTTCCGCGCACGGTGATCGAGACTATCGGCCTTTATGACCCCCGATTCCGTCGCTACGGCTGGGAAGACATCGACTTCGGGTATCGGCTGCATCGTGCTGGAGTTCCCATCGTTTTGGTCCCGGAGCTTGAGACTGAGCACCGGATTGCCGCCACAACGACGAGAATCCGAGCGATTAGGGCGCTTCACGCCGGTTCTGCCCGGCGAGCCTTCCTAGAAAAGCACGGACTCGAGCTTCCTGCTGATCCCAGCGGACCTTGGGGTGCACTGGTTCGCGCTGCGAGTGCGGTCTCGACGGAAGGAACGCTCACGCGTGTCTCTGAAGCAGTCGATCGGCTGTTACCGCACATGCCAGGATGGCTTGCCGAAAAGTCCGTCGCACTCGTCGTGGAGTCGGCCGGCCGGGCAGGTGTTCTCCACGCTGATCGCGCGAAGGCGCGATTCTAGCGCCACGCGCCGCGCAGATATTGCGCAGGCCAACGGGTCGATCCCGCCATGTCCTGATCCGCGAGCTCGAACTGCGCGCGCAGTGGCCATGTCGGCTCCCGCAGTGCGACGCGTCCGAGAAAGATGACGTCCGCGTCGCCTCGTTGCAGAATCTCCTCGGCCTGCTTCGTCTCCGTGATGAGCCCAACCGCGCCGACCAACGTCTCATGTCCGCCTTCGCGGAGGGCTTTCCGAACCGCCGCTGCTGACGGGACCTGATACCCGGGACCCACGGGGATCTCAACCGGCATATTCCCGCCAGAGGACACGTCGATAAAGTCGCACCCCAACTCTGCGAGCAGGGGAGCAAGACGGGCGGAGTCTTCGACCTGCCAGCCATCCTCGACCCAGTCCGTGCCGGAGATTCGCACCAAGACCGGAATTTCCATTCCGACGCGGTCGCGTACGGCGGAAAGGACATCGAGCAGGATGCGGACGCGGTTGTCGAAAGAGCCGCCCCACTGATCGGTGCGCTGGTTCGACAGCGGAGAGAGGAAGGAGTGCAAGAGGTATCCGTGCGCGGCGTGGATCTCGACCGCATCGAAGCCGACCTCGATCGCTCGCTCGGCTGCCGCAGCGAAAGCCTCGATAACCTCGTCAATATCGGATTCGGTCATCTCCAGCGGATTCTTCAAACCGGGGAACCGGACCGGCGACGGACCGATGACATCCCAGCCGCCGTTGTGCTCGGAGACCACACCGGAGATTTCGCCGGGAAAGGGGCGGTGCGTTGAGGCTTTGCGTCCGGCGTGCGCGAGTTGCATGCAGATCGCGGCACCGTGGGCGTGCGCGAAGTCCACGATCGGTTTCCACGCGGCCGCCTGCTCATCGTTCCAGATGCCCGCGTCGTGGGGGCTGATCCGGCCCTCCGGTGTCACGGAGCTAGCCTCGGTCATGATGAGGCCGAACCCGCCCGTTGCCCGGGCACCGAGGTGGACGAGATGCCAGTCGGTCACTACCCCATCGCGGTTTTCGCAGGAATACATGCACATCGGCGCGAGCCAGATGCGATTGCGGACGAGGAGTTTGCGAAGACGGACGGGAGATAAGACAAGCGCCATAACGCCATTATCCCAATCGGGTTAGCCCATGATGACGGTGAGAGCGGGATCCTCAAAGTCATCGAAGGGGAACATCGGACGCGTGATCTTTTCGTGTCCGAGGCGCTTCAGGTCCTGGTCGACCCCGCCCGGGGTGAGTGCCATTGTCCAGTCACGCTGCATCTCGAAAAGGTCGGGCTCGAGGTATCCGATCTTCACAACAACAATGTCCGTCGCAGTGGGGTCGAGGCCAAGGAGCGTGAAGCTAGCGAGATCCGAATACTGCTTGCGCCGTTCGGTCACGATCACGCGGAGGCCCGTCTCTGCGCCATCGCGCAGCAGCACCCGAAGGACGGCAGTGGTCCCACCGAGTGGATCGTTCGCGATCGTCTCGACCCGGGCCGTGATCGCCTGCGGACCCGGATCTCGCGCATCGATCACGCCGCCGACCGTGAAGTCTGCGACTCCGCCGGCGCCGGCCTCGACTGCGCGGGCTACCGAAGCGGCATCGTGCAGCGATGCGACGATCGCGCTGAGGTCTCCGCTCATGACGAGCTCATAGGTGAGCATTTCGGCCAGCGCACACGTCGTGTCATTGCCGCCTCCGGCGCCGGGGTTGTCCCCGGTGTCCGAGATGAATGTCGGCCGCTTGGCCGTGCTCGCCCACGTCAGGCAGTCGGCCATCGATGCGACAGGCGCCACGAACTCGAACTCGTGCCGGGCATCCCAGATCTCCTGCGCCCAGTCCGACGCGAGTTTCTCAATGAGGCGTGCATCGTCGCCGGTGAGGACAACCGCGGCGGTGCAGCGGGGCTGGTCGGCCCACGCGAATCCGATCCAGAACGCCGCGTCAATGACTCCAGGTTGGGCCTCGAGCCACGGAATCTTGCCGTATAGGCGGCGGGCCGGCTCGAGCCGGGTCGAGGTCATTTCGCCCGGGAGCAGGATCGGGATGTGAACGAGTGCCTTGTGCGGTTTGCCCGCTCCCGACAGCACCCGCAATGCGAGGGTGCGCATGGCCCGGCGGCGGGATTCGAGAGCGTCCTCGTGCGGTGCCATGCGGTAGCAGGTGAGCAGGTCACAGCCCGTGAAGAGCTCATGGGAGACGTTGCCGTGCAAGTCCATCGAAGCGCCGACGAGGGGATCAGCACCGATTACCTCGCGGATCGCGGTGATGAGGTCGCCTTCGGCGTCATCGAGGCCGACGACAGACATGGCGCCGTGGATGTCGAAGAAGAGCCCGTCGATCTCACCGAGCTCGCGAAGGCCGGTGAGGATTTCGGTCTTCCAGCCCTCGTACGTCTCGCGCACGAGGACACCGCCGGGCAGCGCCCGGGCGTGGAAGATCGGGCACCAGCAGATCGCCTGGGACCAGGTCTCCTCGATCCATGAGTATCGCTCGAGAATCTCGGAGCCGCGCCGGATCTCGAAGTCATCGGCGACCGCAAGTTGAGGAGAGAACGTCGAGGACTCGATGTGGATCCCCACGATCGCGACGCGGGGGCGGGTGGGTGCGGAGTTAGTGGACATGATCGGTGGTCGCTTTCAGGACTAGAGCGAGGGGCGTATCGGTCGTAGCAGGAGGGATGGGTACGATTCCGTTGGCGGCCAGAACGGCATCATCCACGCCCCCGTCGACGTGCCAGGTGCCAGTCGAGGCCCGCGCGAATTCTGGGAGGCGGAGCTCGGTGGCTGTGCGGTCGCGGACGAAGGCGATGACTTCGCCGGGGCGGGTCACGAACCGAAGGTCGCCGGGCGAGTCGGACGTGAACGTCGGCGCCGGGCGCGTGCTGTACAGCAGCTCGCCGTAGTGGCTCATCCACTCGCCAAGGCTCGCAACGACGGCGGCTTGGTAGTCATCGAGGCTTCCGTCGGCGCGCGGGCCGACATTGATCAGCAGGTTGCCACCCTTTGCGCACACATCAAGGAGAAGGTGGATGAGGTCGGTAGCGCTCAGGCGGTCGGCGGGATCTTCGTTCGCGTTGTAGCCGAACGATCGGCCAAGGCCGCGCGTGGCTTCCCATGCGTTCGGCATGATCTCGGGGACGTGGCTGTACTCGCGGGTCAGGAATCCGTGGTGGGGGATTCCCCAGCGGTCGTTGATGACGCCCTCGGGGAAACGTTCGTAGTAGTCGGACAGCAGCCCGGCGAGACCGAAGCCATCGGGACCCTTGCCGCCATCGGGCCATTCGATGTCGTTCCACAGGAGATCCGGGGAGAACCGGTCGATGAGTTCCGATAGCTGGGCGGCGGCATATCGTGCGAACTCGGGGTCATTTCGCCGGAACGCGAAGAGGTCTGTATCGGAGTTGATGGCAGGGAAGTCCGATACGTGCCAATCCAGCGCCCCCGAAAAATACAGTCCCAGACGGGCACCGGCGGCACGGGTGGCGCTCGCGATCACGTCGATGACATCGAGGCCGGCGGCCCGCTTCACGGAAGTGAATCCGGTGGTTGCCGAGTCCCATAGGCAGTAACCGTCATGGTGCTTCGTCGTAGGAACGATATAGCGGCCGCCGGCCGCGACAAGCGAGTCGACGAGGGCTGTGAGGTGCTCGGCCCGCGGCGTAAAGGAGTCAGCGAAATCTTCGTAGTGGGTGCCGACGCCGAAGGTGTTCTCGTGGAACCTGCGGCATGGGCTGTGCGGAAGGCGCCAGGTGTTCCCATACCACTCGGCGTAGCGGTGATGGGAGTAGGCGAGCTCGATCGGAGTCGGATCCGGCTCGCTCTCGGAGTAGGGTCCGACTGGTCGGTAGGCCCACGCGGGGACGGAGTAGAGACCGAGATGGATGAAGAACCCGAGTTTGGCGTCCCGGTACCAATCGGGAATGACTGCCTCGGGATAGGAGACGCAGGCGGCGAGTTCTCTCGGGCCGGTGCGGTCTTCGAAATTAAACATGTCTTCCTAACCAGAGCTTGGTAGTGATGTTCGCGCAAGCTCAGCCAAACCATGCAACGCGGCGTCAGGCCCGGTGAGTGAGGTGACAATCGCTAGGTTCTCGGAACTCATGGGGAGGCACTGATCGTAGAGTGCGGCTCGGGCCGATGCCTTAAAGCTGCTAATGGAGGACAGTGAACCGCCGAGAATGACTGCTGCAGGATTAAGGAAGTTCACCAGAGGCGCCAGTGCAAGCCCGACGAGGGTGCCTGCCTGACGGATGGCAGAGGTAAAAATCGGGTTTCCTTGTTGTGCGCCCTGAATGATGTCGAGCATGGAAGTAACCTGCTCGCCCTGGTCGCTGAGAGTGCGCCGGATGGCCGCCCCGGAAGCGAGAATCTCCAAACAACCGACCTTCCCGCACGCGCAGTAGACCTCTTGTTTCGGACCAACGGGCGTATGGGCAAGATCGCCGGCCATGCCGAACGCTCCGGAGAACGGCTCCCCGTCGATTGCTAACGATGCGCCGATGCCGCTTCCAGCCTTGACGTAAATGAACTGGGAGAACTCGCCCTCGCGCCGTGCCGCTTCGCCGCGTGCCCCGGCCCGGGCGTCGTTGTCGACGACCGCCGGAACTTCGGCAATGTCCGACAAGAGTGACACAACGTCGACGCCATGCCAGCCGGGCATCCGGGACGGGTTAATCACGCGCTGATCGCTGAGGCGAACCGGGCCGGGAAGCGCCAGCGCGCACTGATCAATCCCTGGGTGATCAGGAAATTCCGATGTCGCGACGCGATGCCAGGCTTTCACGATCGTCTTCAGCGCGTCGCTGGGCGGCCCGGATAGGTCTAGCGGGATCTCGCTCGTATGACCGATATCCCCATGGTTGCTGGAAAAACCAAGGCGTACATGGGAGGTTCCGACTTCGGCGAGCGCGATCAGCTCGGGGCGTTTCGTTGACCGCAGCGCGACCGCAGGACGCCCTCCGGTCGAGGCCGTCATACCGTCCTCAACGACGTCGCCCCGCGCGATGAGGGCGCGGACGATATTCGACGCGGTGGACGCTGAGATCTGGAGTTCGTGACGCAGATCTGTACGACTGGTGACGAGTCCGCGGGTGATGAGCTCGAGAGCCTGGTCCGTGAGGTCCTGATTCACGGGGGGACCCGTGTCAACTAGAGACATGAGCTCTCCTTGCTGAGCTGGAGTCGGTAGTCCCATGCAACCAGCTTCGGACATAATCCGCAACAACTAACGACATTAAAAAACTAAGTATCCGAAACATCGTATGAACGTGCATGAAGTGGTGCTAGTCTGAGCAATACCACGTGGGGAACCCCACACTAGAGGCATCTCGCGAAGGGAAATCAACGATGAAACCTCTGAAGAAGGCGAGAAGCGCCATCGCGCTCGCTGCTTCTTGTGCCCTGATGGCACTGGCTGCATGTAGCGGTGGCTCTGGTTCAACTCCAAAGGGTGCGGCAACCGGGGCTACCGGCGGAGGAAACGGTAGTGATTCCGTCAGCGTCGCCATGGTGACGCCGTCGTGGATTATGCCCATCTCCGCCCCCGGCAAGACACAAGGGGAGAACGGGATTTTCCGGTCTCTCATGTTCCCGACGCTCTACGATTTCACCCTCGAGGGTACGTCGGACTACCACATCAAGACCGAACGCTCGCTGGCGGAAATTCCCCAAGTAAGCGACGACGGGCTGACCTACACGATCAAGCTGAAGGATCTGACGTGGTCCGATGGTAAGCCGTTGACCACCCGCGACGTCGAGTTCTGGTACAACCTCATCAAGCACAACAAGAAGAACTGGGCTTCCTATCGAGAGGGGGGCTTCCCCGACAATGTCGCGGAGTTCAAGGTGGTGGACGATAAGACGGTGACGGTGACGACCACCGAACCGTACGCACCCGGCTATTTCATCGGGAACCAGCTGAACTCCATCGTTCCGATGCCGCATCACGCATGGGCCAAAACCAGCGATGACGGCAAGGTTGATCCGGAACTCGATCGCAGCGAGCAAGGCGCGAAGGACATCTTTGCCTATCTGACCAAGGCCTCCGAGGATCCCAATTCGTATGCCACCAACCCGCTCTGGCAGACGGTCTCGGGCCCTTGGAAGCTCAAGAGCTTTGTGCCGTCCGGTGAGGTCGTACTCGAAGCCAACGATGCCTACCAGGGCGAGGACAAGGCGAAGCTCAAGACTCTTTTGTTCAAGCCCTTTACCTCCGATGATTCGGAGTTCAACACGCTGCGATCGGGGGGCATCGACTACGGCTATATTCCCGCAGGCTCGATCGCGCAGAAGGCCTTCATCGAATCCCAGGGCTACACGGTAGAACCGTGGTACGGGTGGTCCATCACCTATATGCCGTTCAACTTCAACAACCCGCAGACCGGACCGATCTTCAAGCAGAAATACGTTCGGCAGGCGATGCAACATCTCATTGACCAACAGACCATTTCCAAGGTCATTTGGCAGGATATGGCCGCCCCGACGTGCGGTCCCGTACCGCAGCGGCCCGGCGCAGCCGGATCGCTGGAGGGGTGCGTCTATGACTTCAACCCTGATAAGGCAAAACAACTGCTCGAATCGCACGGGTGGGAAGTCAACCCCGATGGTGTGACGACGTGTAAGAACCCCGGCACCGGCGAAGGGCAGTGCGGCGAAGGGATCGACCAGGGCAAGGAGATGCGCTTCAAGGTCACCAGCCAGTCCGGTTTCTCCGCCACGACCAAGATGTTTGCGGAGCTAAAGTCGCAGTTCGCCAAGCTTGGTATTGTCCTCGATATTCAGGAGGTTCCCGACTCGGTTGCGGTCAGCCAGGCGTGCAAACCGGATCAGGAATGTACATGGGATCTCTCGTTCTTCGGATCGCAGGCGTCTTGGTACTTCCCGGTCTACGCCTCAGGCCAGCGGTTGTTCGCCACGGATGCTCCGGTGAACCTCGGAAGCTATTCCAACCCGCAAGCCGACGCTCTCATCGAAAAGACGCTGCGGTCCTCGGATGAAAGTGTCATGAAGCAGTACAACGACTTCCTGGCCGAAGATCTCCCGGTGCTTTGGATGCCAAACCCGGTGAACCGCGTGTCCGCGTTCAAATCTGACATCAAGGGGATTCATCCCCAGGAGCCAACCCTGGGGATGTACCCACAGGATTGGTCCCGCTAGCAGTGCAACCGTGGTGGGCCGGGGCCTTAGACTTCCGGCCCACCACACGAAAGGCGGATCGTGAGCTGACATGTGGCACTACATCCTCCGACGGCTTGGCCAGGCTGTCATCGTGATGCTCCTGGTCACCTTCATTACCTTCCTCTTCCTCTACCTGCTGCCCGGTGGAGCGGCTCGCTCAGCGCTGGGGCTCGACGCGACCGCCGAACAGCTGGCCGCATATAACGAACAGATGGGATACGACAAACCATTCCTCGTGCAATACGGGCTGTACCTACAGCGTTTGCTAGGAGGCGACCTCGGTTTCTCGTTCCAGCAGAACCAGGCGATCTCGACGATGGTCGCACAGCGGATGCCGAAGACGATCCTGCTTGGTGTCCTTGCGACCACACTCGCCGTGGTCATCGCGGTTCCCCTAGGTGCGATCCAAGCGGTTCGGCGCAATAAGCCGGTCGACTATGCGATCACCGGCGTCGCTCTCTTGGCCTACGCGACCCCGCTGTTCTTCCTCGGCATGATCCTCATCGTGCTGTTCTCTCAGATCTGGCCTATCCTGCCACCGCAAGCTCCGCAGGGATTTACCGTCGGAGAGATTTTGCCGCAGTGGAAAGGCCTCATTCTCCCGGTGATCACGCTAGCCGTGGTCGGGATCGCGGCTTTTACGCGTTATGTCCGTTCGACGATGGTCGACAATCTCAACGAGAACTTCATCCGCACTGCGCACGCGAAGGGGTTGCCTTCCCGTCGCGTGACCGTCCATCACGCGCTCCGTAACTCGCTGTTCCCGGTCATCACCTTGCTGGGAATGTACATTCCCGGGCTGTTTTCGGGAGCGCTCGTCGTCGAGCAGCTTTTCAATTACCCCGGGATGGGATTGATGTTCTGGCAGGCAACACAGACTCGAGACTTCCCGGTCCTGCTCGCCTCGACGCTTATTGTCTCGTTCGCGACGGTCATCGGCGCGCTACTCGCCGACATTTTGTATGCCGTGGCAGATCCGCGAGTTAGGTTGTCGGGAGGTATCTCATGACGTTCCCCTCAGGTCCTATCGACCCGCAGCAGGAGTCGGAGGCGGCAGCGCCCGTTGCGGCATTGAGCGAAACCGACGCCCGCAAACCGCGACGGCGTCCCATCGGACTTGGCCGCCAAGGGGTCGCGGTCTTCTTCGAGAACAAGCTGGCAGTATTCGGGCTCATCCTCGTGGTCTTCTTGGTGTTGTTCTCGTTCCTTGGTCCACTGATCTATCAGACGGATCAGGTCCACACCAACCTTTCCGCAGCGCACTTGGCTCCTGGCGAGCAGGGATATCCGTTAGGTACCGACGGAGTCGGATATGACCAGCTCGGTCGGCTGATGCTCGGTGGCCAAACCTCGCTCATCGTCGGACTAGCCGCGGGCCTGCTGGCGACGACCTTCGGCACGATTTGGGGGGCGATCGCGGGTTTCATGGGCGGTTGGGTCGATGCCGTCATGATGCGTATCGTCGATGCGCTGATGTCGATTCCCGCGCTCTTCCTCTTCATGCTGATCGCGACGATCGTGACGCCCTCGGTACCGCTCCTCGTTCTCGTGATCGGCGCCTTCGCGTGGCTCAACCCAGCCCGGATGGTCCGCGGAGATTCCATTGCGCTACGTAGTCGCGAATTCGTGACGGCGATGCGTGGCATGGGTGGTGGCCCGTTACGCGCCGTGCGCACCCACGTGGTGCGTAACGCGATCGGCACGGTCATTGTGAATGCCACATTCCAGGTGGCCGACGCCGTGCTATACGTCGCCTACCTCTCCTTCCTGGGACTGGGAGTACCGCCACCAGCGGCGAACTGGGGCGGAATGCTCTCGACCGGTTTGGGAGAAATCTATTCCGGGCATTGGTGGCTGATCTTCCCTCCAGGTATTGCCATCATCATCCTCGTGCTGGCCTTCAACTTCGTGGGAGACGGCTTGCGCGATGCCTTCGAAGTTCGACTCCGGAAGCGGTGAGTCAGATGACGTCACAAGTTGAACCACTCCTGCAGGTCCGCAATCTGCACGTCAGTATTCCGCAGCGCAAGGGTCAGGTAAGCCCGCTGCGGGGAGTCGACCTCGATGTTCGCCCCGGCGAGACCCTCGGCATCGTGGGCGAGTCAGGTTCCGGGAAGACCATGACGGCGCTCGCGATCATGGGGTTGCTGCCTGGTAATGGCGTCGTGTCCAACGGCAGCATCATGTTCGACGGCAAGGACCTCGTCACGGCCGATCCCGCCGACGTTCGCCGCTTGCGCGGAACTGAGATAGGGATGATCTTTCAAGATCCCATGACGTCGCTGAATCCGACGATGACGATCGGGAACCAGATCGGCGAGTCGCTGCGAATTCATCGCGGGGCCTCCAAGGCAGCAGCCCGCGAGCGCGCCATCGACATTATGCGGCGTGTGGGGATGCCCCGCGCCGACAAGATCTGTGATGACTATCCGCATCAGCTCTCGGGTGGGATGCGGCAGCGGGCGATGATTGCGATGGCCCTCGTTTGTCATCCGAAACTGCTCATCGCAGATGAGCCGACGACCGCGCTCGACGTGACGACCCAGCTGCAGATTCTGGATCTGCTTGATGAACTCAAGGAAGAATTTGGTTCTGCCGTCATTCTGGTCACCCACGACCTTGCTGTCGTTGCGGGGCGGGCGGATACCGTCGCGGTCATGTATGCTGGCCGCGTCATGGAGCATGCGCCAGCCGCGCCGTTCTTTGAATCTCCAGAACACCAGTACACGCGGGCGCTCCTGGCAGCCCTGCCGGAGCGGGCGGCGAATTCTAGGGCTCGGCTGTATTCGATCCCCGGGGCTCCGCCGAATCTTATTGACGAGATCATCGGGTGTCCCTTCGCTCCGCGCTGCGAACGTGCGACGGATGAGTGCCGGCAAAGCACTCCAGAACTCACCGGCAGTGTGCATAAGGTGGCTTGCTATCACCCGGGTGGGGAAAAACTCACCGCGGGGGTACTCGAGGAGCGTCCAACTCATGAACAAGCCACGGCCGACACGGTGCTTGAGGTCGATCAGGTGTCGAAGAGGTATCCCGCGCTCGGTGGGATGTTTGTGCGCAGACAGATCGGAGAGGTATCCGCGGTCGACGATGTGTCATTCCAGGTCGGGCGCGGGGAAACGTTTGGATTAGTGGGCGAATCGGGATGCGGCAAATCGACACTCGGTCGAGTAATTGCGGGCCTGGAAGATCCCACCGACGGACACGTCATCGTGGATGGCGATAATGCCAGTCGGCTCAAGGGGCGCGGTCGCACCCAATTCCACCGCAAGATCCAAATGATGTTCCAGGATTCTGCGGCGGCGATGGATCCGCGCATGCGAGTCGACGAGATCATCGCGGAACCGCTCGCGGTGCAGGGCATTGGTAGTCGCAAGATGCGGCGAGAAAAAAGCGAGAGCCTCGTCGACCAAATCGGCTTGCCCGATGATGCCCTGGAACGCTATCCGCACGAGTTTTCCGGCGGCCAGCTCCAACGCATTGGTTTGGCCCGTGCGCTCGCGTTAAACCCGGACGTGATCGTCTGCGATGAGCCTGTCTCCGCGCTCGATGTGTCGGTTCAGGCGCAAGTCCTGAACCAGATGCGGGAGTTGCAAGAGGAATACCGCCTGTCTTACCTGTTCATCAGTCATGACCTTGCCGTGGTGCGGTATATGGCGGACCGAATCGGGGTTATGTACCTGGGCGTCATGGTTGAGATCGGGGCCGCCGACGATGTCAGTGAACGCCCGCTCCATCCCTACACCCGGGGTCTTATCGATGCGGTGCCGCGGATTGATGAAGCGAGTGAAGGCTCGCGCGAACGTTTCAAGATTGAAGGCGAGCTACCATCTGCGATGGATCCGCCGAGCGGCTGCCGCTTCCGAACGCGCTGCCCCTTTGCCCAAGACGTATGCGCCGAGGCTCGACCGCAGTTGGAGGAACACGGTCGCAGTGCGGAAGGGTGGCCACATCTCGTCGCATGTCACTTCCCGCTGACATCACAGAGAGAGACAACGGGCACCTAGTCGCAGCCGTCGGGACCACAGGAAGCGCCGGTCTCGTCATCGAGCATCGTCAGTGCAGAATCGGTCTGCTCCTCCCACACACGGGCGAGTGCCGAGACGAGGACGTCGGTCGGTTGAGCGCCGGCGACGCCGTACTTCTGGCCGAGGATAAAGAACGGGACACCGCTCAACTTGAGGTCGGCGGCAGTGCGAATATCGTCGCGCACATCGGCGGCAAAGGCTGACTTGTCGCCCAAAACTTCCGCGGTGAGTTCGGGGGGCAGCCCGGCCCGGTCGGCCATGGTTTGGAGATCGTCATCGTCGCCGATATCCAGCCCCTCGCAGAAGTGTCCGGCGAGGAGAGATTCCTTCATCTCATCAGCCTTGCCCGCTGTCGCTGCCGCATGAATGAGCCGATGGGAGTGGAACGAGTTGGCGACTTTCAACGACTCAAAGTCGTACTCGAGCCTGACTCCTGCCGCCTCCTCGGTCACCATGGTGAGCATCTCCGTGACCTCCCGGTCTGTCATGCCCTTGGACTTCATGAGGTAGTCCTTCTCCGTGCCCTCGAAGCGCGCGGGAAGCGCGGGATCCAACTGGTAAGAATGCCAGCGGACTTCAACCAGATCACGGAAGGCCAGCTGCGCAAAAGCGGCTTCAAAACGGCGTTTCCCGATGTAGCACCAGGGGCACGCGATGTCGGAAAAGATGTCGACCCGGGTCAAGTCCCTTGTAGTGGTGTAACGGCGTTTTCCTCTCGTTTGGGGTTTTAGCTTGCTAGTGCGGGCGTGTCGGTATCGGTCATGGTCG
>NZ_MQVR01000065.1 GCF_001907295.1 Bowdeniella nasicola | reverse complement strand
GTGAGTTGTAGAAGATGAACTCGAGGATCACGCGGTGACCGCCCTGCTGTCCAGCACGACCACCCCGCTACACCACTATGAGGGACTCAACTTCCCGTGCTCCCTCGTTGAGTTAAGCAGTGAAGAATTGTTGACCAACGAGGGAGACCCATGAACGAGAAGTTCACCACCAAATCTCAAGAGGCCCTCACCGCTGCCGTCCAAGCGGCGACGGCCGCCGGCAACCCCCAGGTGACCACGGCGCACCTGCTGTCCGCGCTGTTAGAACAAGAAGGCGGTGTGCCGCTCGCGCTGCTCGAGGCGATCGGCGCCTCCCGCCAAGAGATCGGGGCGAAGGTCCGCAACGCGCTCGTCGCGCTGCCGAGTTCGACCGGCAGCTCGGTGAGCCAGCCGCAGGCCGACCGCGACCTGCTGAACGTCATCTCCGATGCGAGCGCGCGCGCCCGCACGATGGGCGATGAATACGTTTCCACCGAGCACCTGCTGCTCGCGATCGCGGCCTCACCCAGCAACGCGGGAACGATCCTCGTCGGCGCCGGCGCGCGCGAAGAGGTCCTCGCCCAGGTGCTGCCACAGCTACGCCCAGACCCCGTGACGAGCGCGGACCCCGAGGGCAGCTTCGAGTCGCTGAAGAAGTACGGCCGCGACCTCACCGAAGACGCGCGCGACGGCAAGCTCGACCCGGTCATCGGCCGCGATAGCGAGATCCGCCGAGTCGTGCAAGTGCTGTCGCGCCGCACGAAGAACAACCCCGTCCTCATCGGCGAGCCCGGCGTCGGTAAGACCGCCGTTGTCGAGGGCCTCGCCCAGCGCATCGTCGCAGGCGACGTCCCCGAATCGCTGAAGAACAAGCGCCTCATTTCGCTCGATATCGCGGCGATGGTCGCGGGCGCGAAGTACCGCGGCGAATTTGAAGAGCGCTTCAAGGCGGTCCTGAATGAGATCGCGCGCTCCGACGGTGAGATCGTCACGTTCATCGACGAACTGCACACGGTCGTCGGTGCGGGCAGCAGCGGCGATAGCTCGATGGATGCGGGCAACATGCTCAAGCCCATGCTCGCGCGCGGCGAGCTGCGCCTCGTCGGCGCCACCACGCTCGACGAGTACCGCGAGAACATCGAAAAGGACCCGGCGCTCGAACGCCGCTTCCAGCAGGTGTTCGTCGGCGAGCCGAGCGTCGAGGACACGATCGCGATCCTGCGCGGCATCGCGCCGAAGTACGAGGCCCACCACAAGGTGACGGTCTCCGACGGCGCCATCGTCGCGGCCGCGGAGCTGTCCGACCGCTATATCTCCGGCCGCCAGCTGCCGGATAAGGCGATCGACCTGATCGATGAGGCCGCCTCGCGGCTGCGCATGGAGCTCGATTCGTCCCCGATCGAGATCGACGTGCTGAATCGCCAGGTCGACCGGCTGCGCATGGAGGAGTCCTACCTGACTGAATCCGACCCCGATGATGAGGATTCGACGACGGTCGCCCAGCTAGAAAAGGTCCGCGCGGAACTTGCCGACCGCTCCGAAGAACTCAACGCGCTCACCGCGCGTTGGGAATCGGAAAAGGCCGGCCGCAACCGCGTCGGTGACCTGCGCGTGAAGCTCGATGAGCTGCGCACCCAGCTCGACCTCGCGATGCGTGAGGGCCGCTGGGAGGAGGCCGGCCGCCTGCAAAACGGCGCGATCCCGGGCATCGAACGTGAGATCGCCGAGGCCGAAGAGGCCGAGGACCGCTCCGATGAAGCTGAGCCGATGATCGCCGAGAAGGTCGGCCCCGCCGAAGTCGCGGAGGTCGTCGAGTCTTGGACGGGTATCCCCACCGGGCGCCTGCTGCAAGGCGAGATGGATAAGCTCCTCGCCATGGAAGACGTCATCGCCGAGCGCCTCATCGGCCAGCGGGCCGCGGTGCGCGCCGTTTCCGATGCCGTCCGCCGCTCGCGCGCGGGCGTCGCCGACCCGAACCGGCCCACCGGCTCATTCCTGTTCCTCGGGCCCACCGGTGTCGGTAAGACCGAGCTCGCGAAGTCGCTCGCGGACTTCCTCTTCGACGACGAGCACGCGATCATCCGGATCGACATGTCGGAATACTCCGAGAAGCATTCGGTCTCGCGCCTCGTGGGCGCGCCCCCGGGATACGTCGGCTACGACGAGGGTGGGCAGCTCACCGAGGCCGTGCGGCGTCGGCCCTACTCGGTTGTGCTGCTCGACGAGGTCGAAAAGGCGCATCCGGAGGTCTTCGACATCCTGTTGCAGGTCCTCGACGACGGCCGCCTGACCGACGGCCAGGGCCGCACGGTCGACTTCCGCAACACGATTCTCGTCCTCACCTCGAACCTGGGCTCGCAGTTCCTCGTCTCCGCCGAGATGAGCGAGGACGACAAGCGCGAAGCCGTCATGGGCGCGGTGCGGGCGGCGTTCAAGCCGGAGTTTTTGAACCGGCTCGACGAGATCCTCATCTTCGACCCGCTGACGCGCGATGAGCTCGCGAACATCGTCGACCTGCAGGTTGCCGCGATGGCCGAGCGCCTCAAGTCGCGCCGCATCAGCCTGGAGGTCACCGAACCCGCCCGCACGTGGCTAGCCGAAACCGGCTACGACCCGGCCTACGGCGCGCGTCCGCTGCGCCGCCTGGTGCAAAAGGAGATCGGCGACTCGCTCGCCAAGCTCATCATCGGCGGGAAGGTCGACGACGGCGATACGGTCCGGGTCGACGTCGGCGAGGGCGGGCTCGCCCTAGAAAAGATCGGCTAGATCAGATCGACGAGGTCCGCGATGGAATCGTGCACGTGCGCAGGCCGGTAGGGGAAGCGCTGAATTTCATCGCGGCTCGTCGAGCCCGTGAGCACGAGGTGGGTGAGTAGGCCCGACTCCATCCCCGCGAGGATGTCGGTGTCCATACGGTCACCGACGAGGGCCGTGTTCTCCGAATGCGCGCCGATCTTGTTCATCGCGTGGCGCAGCATGACCGGATTCGGCTTGCCGACGTAGTACGGAGCGCGGTTCGTCGCGTGCTTAATGAGCGCGGCGACCGATCCCGTCGCGGGCAGCGGGCCGTCCTTCGTCGGGCCCGTCGGATCGGGGTTCGTCGCGATAAACCGCGCGCCACCCAGAATGAGGCGCACTGCTTTCGTGATGGCCTCAAAAGAATAGGTCCGCGTCTCGCCGAGCACGACGAAGTCGGGGTTTTCTTCCGTCAGGACGAATCCCGCCTCATGCAGGGCGGTCGTCAGGCCCGCCTCACCGACGGCGAACGCGCGTCGCTCCTCGGACTGGCTGGCAAGGAAGGTCGCGGTCGCGAGCGCGGAGGTCCAGATCCGGTCCTCGGGCACGTTCAGGCCCGAGGACGCGAGCCGGGCCGAGAGGTCGCGGGGAGTGAAGATCGAGTTATTGGTGAGCACGAGGAAGGGCAGATCCTTCTCGCACAGTCGATCGAGGAACGCGGCCGCGCCGTCGATCGCATGTCCTTCGTGAACGAGAACGCCATCCATATCGGACAGCCATGCAGTGATCTCCTGTGTCATGTCTCCAGCTTAGGTGCGCGAAGTGAACAGAACGTGGGCCTCATGTCGCACAGGCGTGGATCGCTGCGAATCGGGCGGCATCCTAGACTGGCTCCATGATGCTTACCTCCACCGATGTTCTGCCCTGTGCTCCACTCCTAGGCGAGTGGAGCTTCGACTGCGGCCTCGTCGTGGTCGACCGCGGGGGAGTCATTCACACCGAGGGCAGTGTCAACACGGTATTCCCGTTCGCGTCCGTGACGAAGCCGCTCGCGGTCTATGCGGCGCTCATCGCGGTCGACCGTCACATGTTTGATCTCGACGCGCCCGCCGGGCCGCGGGCGCCGGAGGGGGCGACGATCCGCCACCTCATGGCCCACGCCTCGGGCCTGCCATTTGAGGCCGGGTATGCGTCCCAGCGCCCGGAGCGCCACCGCGTCTATTCCAATGTCGGCATCGAGATCATGGGCGAACAGTTCGAAGAGGCGACCGGCGTCGATATCCAGACGTGGACCGACGAGCAGGTACTCACTCCGCTCGGGGTAGTCGACGTCGAATTCGACGGCTCCCCGGCCTGGGGCGCGAAGGGCAGCGCCCGCTGCCTGGCCGAGATCGTGCGCGAATGGCTGAACCCGACGCTCGTGTCCCCGGAGATTTTCCGGGAGGCGACCTCCACGCAGTTCGCGGGCCTCGACGGCGTCGTGCCGAGCTATGGGCGGCACAAGGAAAACGCCTGGGGCCTCGGCTTCGAGATCCACGGGCAGAAGGACCCGCACTGGATGTCGACGCTGCACTCGCCGAAAGCGTTCGGGCACTTCGGGCGCTCCGGCTCCTTCGTCTGGGTCGACCCCGACCTCGGCCTCGCGGCCGTGTTCCTCGGGGAAAAGCCCTACGACGAGGAGCACCACGCCAAGTGGACTGACCTCAACGGCCGGATCGTCGCCTGCTACCGCAAGAACGGCCGCTAATTATTCGAGCTCCACGATCACGGGGACGTGGTCGGAGGCGCCCTTGCCCTTACGTTCGTTGCGGTCGATCTCCGCGCCGGTCACAAGCTCGGCGAGTGCGGGGGAGGCGAGCACGAAGTCGATGCGCATGCCCTGGTTCTTCGGGAAGCGCAGCTGCTGGTAGTCCCAGTACGTGTACTGCGTGACGCGCTCGCGCGTGACCTCGGTCAGGCCCGCGTCGAGGAACGCGAAGAACGCATCGCGCTCGGGCTGTGAGACGTGCGTCTTGCCCTCGAAAAACTCCATCGACCACACGTCCTCGTCGTGCGGCGCGATATTGAAATCGCCGACGAGCGAGATCTTGGCGTCGGGCCGCTCGGCAAGTTCGGCCGCGATGTGCTCCTTGAGGTTCGCGAGCCACTGCAGCTTGTAGGCGTAGTGCGGGTGGTCGAGCTCGCGGCCGTTAGGAACGTACAGGCTCCACAGCTCGATCGGCAGGCCGACCTTTTCGCCGACGATCGCGCGGATCGCGCGCGCCTCGCTGACCTGGTCATCGCCCCAGGCTGGCGTCTGGGGGAACCCGATGCTCGTTTCGCTCAGCCCGACGCGTGAGGCGATCGCGACGCCATTCCACTGGTTATGGCCGACCATCGCGACCTCGTAGCCTGCGTCGGTCAACTGTTGCCAGGGGAACTGATCCTCGCGGCATTTCAATTCTTGGATCGCCAGAACATCGATATCGCCGCGCTCCAAAAAAGCGGTGACGCGATCGATGCGGGTCCTAATGGAGTTCACGTTCCACGTTGCAAGCCTCATGTCGTCAGCATAGCGAGCAGCGCCACACGTAGATCTGGTGGATTTTGATCGATTGTGACGGAATTGTGTCGTGCGGGTTGGGATTTAATCCGCGCACGCCCTATTCTTGAGCTAGCGCGCCATGCCAGATCCCTCAGATCCCATCACGCGCGTAACCGCGAAACATCACCAACCATCGACGGAGAGGTCGACAACGATGTCAACAAAGAAGATTGGCCGTACCCCGGCCATGGTGGGCGCGCTGGCGGCAGCGTCGCTGATCCTCGCCGGCTGTGGCGGCGGTGGCAAGGCCACCGATCCCACCTCTGGCGCCACCACTGCCCCCGATGCCGGAGACGGCAAGGCCGTAGAAATCGAATACTGGCACCGCCTGCCCGATAAGGACGGCATGGTGAAGGTCCAGGAGTCCGTGGACCGCTGGAACAAGGAAAACCCGAACATCAAGGTGAAGGCCGTGAAGTTCGAGGGCAAGCCCCAGGAGTCCTACGCGAAGATCCAGCAGGCCGTGAAGGCCGGCACCGCTCCCTGCCTCGCGCAGGTCGGCTACGGCGAAATCGCCTCCGAATACGTTGCTGGCGACCTCATGGATGTCTCCGAGCACACCAAGGAGTTCGAGAAGAACTACTCCGCGGGTGCCATGGGCATGATGAAGCTGGGCGACGTGACGGTTGGCCTGCCGCAGGACACCGGCCCGCTCGTCTACGTCTACGACAAGGCCGCCTTCGACGAACTCGGCATTACCGCCCCGACCAACTGGGACGAGTTCAAGGCCGCCGCTGAGAAGGCCAAGGCCGCCGGCAAGTATATCGGCACCTGGCAGGCCGACGAGACCCAGTACCGCATGTCCGGCATGGCTGCCGCCGCGGGAGGCACCTGGTTCAGGGCCGAGGGTGACTCCTGGAAGGTCGACGCCAACGGCGAAGCCTCCAAGAAGGTCGCCGAGATCCAGCAGGATCTGCTCGACAACGACCTGATCTTGAAGATCGACCGCTGGTCGGATGACTTCACCGCCAAGCTGCTCGACGGCACCATCATCGGTACCGTGGCCGCCGCGTGGGAGCCCGCCTTCATGCTGGATGACTTCGACAAGGACGGAAAGCCCGCCGAGCTGAAGTGGCAGGTCGCGCAGCTGCCCGAGTTCAACCCCGGCACCCCCTCCACCGGCTCTGACGGTGGCTCCGGCATCGCCGTGATCAACGGCTGCAAGGCTCCGAAGGAAGCTGTCCAGTTCGCGAACTGGTACAACACCCAGGTTGACGATCTCGTCTCCCAGGGCCTCGTCGTCGCCACCAACCAGGGCGCCGGCAAGACCCCCGAGGCCTGGTCGAAGCACTTCGGTGGCCAGGATGTCTACGCTGAGCTCCTGAAGGCCAACGAAGCCATGAACCCGAACTTCCCCTACGCCCCCACCTGGCCCGCCGTGGGAACGAAGATGACCGAGATCGGTGGCAACGTTAAGGACGGCTCCGCCAAGGTCATGGATATCTTCGAGGCCGCTCAGAAGGAGTCGATTGACTCGCTGAAGGCCGCCGGAATCGCGGTATCCCAGTAATACGATCGAAGCATTGCGTGGGTTCGGCCCACGCGAGAGTTTGGAGGGGCCCACGCAATGACTGAACGATCGACCGATTCATCCTCGGCCGATAAGGCCGCAGCGCTCCCGGGACCGGCACTCATGCCGCCGGTCCCGGAGCTGGATGACAACACCAGAGACAAGGAACTGGAAAAGCGCAACCGCGCCGCCATCCGCGCACGGCGCCGCCGGGAAGCCCGCTTCGGATGGGCCTTCCTCGCGCCGTTCGCGCTCTTCTTCACCGTCTCCTTCCTCATCCCGATCCTCGTATCCATCAAAAGCTCGTTCTTTAAGGCGAAGCCGAAAGGTGGCGGCCTGTACGGTGGCGGCGAAACCGTCGACACCTTCGTCGGGCTAGAAAACTATGAAGAAGTCGTGATGAACGCCCGGTTCTGGAAGGGCATCGGACGCGTCCTGTTGTTCGGGGCCTTCCAGATCCCGGTCATGATCCTCGGCGCGCTCGCGCTCGCCCTGCTGCTCGATTCCCTGCTCGTGAAGCGAATCGGCGCCTATCGCCTCGGGTTCTTCCTGCCCTACGCGATCCCCGGCATTATCGCCGCCATGGTCTGGCTCTACCTGTACAACCCGCAAATGAGCCCCATCGTCTACGGCCTGCAGCAACTCGGCCTCGACGTGAATTTCTTTTCTCGAAACGTCATCTTGGCATCGATGGCCAACATGACGACGTGGACCTTCACCGGCTACAACATGCTGATCTTCCTCGCCGCGCTGCACTCGGTGCCGAGCGAACTCTATGAGGCCGCCCGCATCGATGGCGCGTCCGGCTGGCAGGTCGTCAGCAAGATCAAGATCCCGCTGCTGCGTCCGGCCGCGCTGCTCGCGGTGCTGTTGTCGATCATCGGCACGATCCAGCTGTTCAACGAGCCGACTGTCATGTACACGCAAAACACGTGGATGGGCGCCGACTACACCCCCATGATGATGGCCTACAACACGATGATGGGGCAGATCTCCCCGTCCGGCGCGGGCCCCGCCTCCGCGATCTCCATCGTCATGGCCGCAATCGCCGCGGTGCTCGCCGCCGTGTACGCGTTCGTTCAACGGAGGACTGACTAATGGCACGCACCGCGACGCTTCCCGACGGCCGCACCTACACCCCGAGCGTCGGCAACCACCCGAAGTCGCTCGACCCGATGCCGATCGCGAAGATCATCACGCGCATCATCCTCATCGTCGTTGCGCTCTACTTCCTCTTCCCGATCTACTGGCTGATCGTCTCCTCGACCAAGGACAACTCGGATCTGGTGACGACCTCCGGCCTGTGGTTCGCCGATAACTCGATCAAGCAGAACTACGACGGCCTGCTCGCCTGGTCGCGCAGCGAGTACTGGACCTGGGTCATGAACTCGATCATCTACTCGACGGCCGCTGGCGTCATCGGCACGCTGCTGAGCGTCTCCGCCGGGTACGGGCTCGCGAAGTTCAAGTTCCCGGGCCGCAATGCCATCCAACTCAGCGTGCTCGCCGGCCTGCTGCTGCCGATCGCACTGCTCACGGTCCCGCTGTACCTCGTCTTCCATGGCCTCGGCCTGACGAACACCATGGCCGCGATTATCATCCCGTCGTGTGTCTCGCCGTTCGGTGTATTCCTTGGCCGGCTTTACGCCGAGACCTCGGTGCCCGATGAGCTCATCGAAGCCGCCCGCATCGACGGGGCCGGGGAGTTCCGCATCTTCTTCACGATGGTGCTGCGCCTCCTTGCGCCCGCGATGGTGACGATCTTCCTGTTCATCTTCGTGGCGACGTGGAACAACTTCCTGCTGCCGCTCATGATGATCACGGAGAACAAGCTCAAGCCCGTCACGCTCGGTATGTACGGCATGATGGCGCAGAACAATACGCCCGACTACGGCTCGGTCCTCATGGGCTCGCTGTTCGGCGTCATCCCGCTCGTCGTGATCTTCCTGGTGCTCCAGCGCTTCTGGCAGTCCGGCCTCGCGGCCGGCGCGGTGAAGGGATAGCGCCGGGCCTACGATGGTGGCATGAGCCCTACCGGATCTGGACCCGCCCGACCCCTTGACGTCGCCCGCCGTGGCACCGCCCTCATCACGGGTGCGTCCTCGGGACTCGGCACTGAATTCGCGTGGCAGCTTGCTGCCGTCGGTCATGACCTCGTCATCGTGGCGCGCCGTGATGAGCGTCTCGCGCAGCTGAAGAACGAGCTCGAACAGGTCGCCGGGATCACCGTCGAAGTCATCGTCGCTGACCTCGCGACCGCCGACGGGCGAGCTCAGGTCGTCGAGCGGCTGCGCGATGAGTCTGCACCGATCGGGCTGCTCGTTAACAATGCCGGATTCGGCCTCGGGCAGCGCTTCATCGGCGGTAGCCTGGAGCGCGAAAACGAGGCCATCGAGGTCATGATCCGGGCCGTCATGGAACTCTCGCACGCGGCCGCGACCGCCATGATCCCGCGCGGGCGCGGCGCGATCCTCAATGTATCCTCCATGGTCGCGCAGACCGCCATGGGGACCTACGCCGCCGCCAAGGCATGGGTGAAGACCTTCACCGAGGCGCTCGCGGGCGAGCTCGAGGGCACGGGCGTCACGGCAACGGCCGTCAGCCCCGGCCTCGTGCGCACCGAATTCCACTCCGCGTCTGGCATGAAGGAAAGCGCCTGGCCCGAGTTCGGCTGGCTCGACGCCGAAGACGTCGTCGCCGATGCGCTCGCGGCCGTACGACGCGGGGCCGTCCACACGACGCCGTCGCTGCGGTACAAGTCGCTGCAGGGGATCATGAAGCTCGCGCCGCGCGCCCTCGTGCGCAAGATCGGCGGCCCGAAGATGTGGGAGCGGGCCATTGGCGATAAGTCCGCTACGGTGAGCCTCGCCGACCTGTACGACGTTGAGGGCGTGGAACAAAACGCCGCCGAGCGCGCGATGTTCTCCCGCATCCACCCCGCCGATCCGACCGAAGGTTCCTGGTTGAAAGACGCGGTCGGTGCTGCTGTCGGGTTCACGCCCGCGACGCTCCTGGGCCGCCGCTTTGAACGCTACGTACAGGTGCGCTTCGCGATCGAAAAAGCCTGGGTGTGCGAAAAAGACAACCACACCTGGGTCGGCGAGACCCTTCCTTGGGAAGACCCATACGCGGACCTCGATGATGAATACGCGCCGTCGAGGAACCCGTCGGATTGGGAGGAGACCTACGAACGGCGCGGACTCAATCGCTCGCAGTGGCTGGCGCTCGGTGAATACTTGGCCGCGGCATCCAGTCCGCTGACCGTTGGGTACTGGGAAGGCTACGGCGGCTTTACTGCCTCGGATACACCGCCGTCGCTGGTCGATCGCGTGGTGTCGTTGGTCTGCGGGCAGCCGCCGCGCTCGCGCGCCATGCTGACATGGGCTCCCGAAGGTGGCGGCGATGAGCGCGACGAGTGGGACGCAGAGGTGGCAGAGAGCATGCGTGCTGCTGCCTTGGGTGAGCTTCCGCGGTCGTTGCGCGACGGAGCAAAACTCGAGTTGCCCGATCGCTCACATATCCTGCTGACCTTCGACGATTGGGATGCGCTGTCCACTTATGTGGGGTGGGGGCATTTCGGACCTTGGTATCCGAATCTCATGTGGCCGGCGGACCGCCGGTGGGCGCTCGCGATGGATGTTGACAGTGGTTCGGTGATCATCGGCTGCAACGAGGCTCTGGCCGAACGGCTGGTGGCCGATGAACGGCTCTATGCCGAAGCCATCGGCGTCGATGAGACGGCGCTCGGCGACATCGATCCAGGGGATCCGACGCGGGATCCAATGCTCGAAGAGGACGATCTAGACTAGGGCCGTGACCATTAACGACACACCTAAAGCGCGCCTCGCCGAGCTCGTCAAAGACCTCGCGGTCGTCCACGGCGAGGTCACCCTCGCCTCCGGCATGAAGTCGGACTACTACGTCGACCTGCGCCGCGCGACCCTGCACCACGAAGCGGCTCCGCTCATCGGCCACGTCATGCTCGACCTCCTCGAAGAGTCGGGCTTCGCGCCCGATGACTTCGACGCCGTCGGCGGCCTGACCATGGGTGCCGACCCGGTCGCTGGAGCGATCATGCATGCCGCGGCCTCGCGTGGTCTCGCGATCGACGCGTTCGTCGTGCGCAAGTCGGCGAAGACCCACGGCATGCAGCGCCAGATCGAGGGGCCCTCGATCGAGGGGCGCCGCGTCGTCGTCGTGGAAGACACCTCGACCACGGGCGGCTCTCCCATCACCGCGATCGAAGCGGTCCGCGCCGCCGGGGCTGAGGTCGTCGCCTGCGCCGTTGTCGTTGACCGCGCGACCGGAGCCGGTGAAAAGATCAGCGCGCTCGACGTGCCGTACCTGTACGCGCTCGATTTGTCCGATCTGTCTCTGGCCTAGGATTTGGGAGCGTCAACCTGCGCAAAATGTGCCAGACTTACGCGTAGCAAAGTCGACCTGACTAAGGATTGATCATGGATCCCATTCCGCTTATTCTCGCGATCATCGGTGTCGTGCTGCTCGTTCTCATCCTGTGGGCGATCGTCACGTACAACGGCTTCGTCAAGCTCCGTAACAAGGTCGAAGAGGCATGGCGTCAGATCGACGTCGAGCTGCACCGCCGCCACGATCTCATCCCTAACCTCGTCGAAACCGTCAAGGGCTACGCGGCGCACGAAAAGGGTGTCTTCGACGACGTCACCCGCGCCCGCGCCGAGGCCGTCAAGAGCGGCTCCTCCCCGGCCCAGCAGGCCGAGCAGGAAAACGTCCTGTCCTCCGCGCTTGCTCGACTCTTCGCCGTCGCGGAGGCCTACCCCGAGCTGCGTGCGAACCAGAACTTCCAGCAGCTGCAAGCTGAGCTGACGAATACCGAAGACCGGATCGCCGCTGGCCGCCGCTACTACAACGCGAACGTGCGCGAGATGAACACCAAGCGCGAGACGTTCCCGCCCTCAATCATCGCCTCGATGTTCAACTTCGGCCGCGCCGAGTACTTCGAGACCGAGGATCCCGCCGTCCGCGCCTCGCCGTACGTTAACTTCTCCGCCGACCGCGACCGGTTCGACGCCGAATAAATGGCCGTCGGCCCATGGCCCGGGGGCCCAGACGCCTGGCCCACCGATCAGCGGTTCGACCCCGAACTGCTCGAACACGGGGATCGACGCAACGTCGAGGACCACTATCGGTACTGGACGATGGATGCCATCATCGCCGACATCGACCAACGGCGCCGCCCCCTGCACATCGCGATCGAAAACCTCGACCACGATTTCAACATCGGCTCGATCGTGCGCACCGCGAACGCGTTCGCGGTCGCGCGCGTCCACATCGTTGGTCGGCGCCGCTGGAATCGCCGCGGCGCCATGGTCACCGATCGTTACCAACACGTCGACCATCACGAGACTGTTGCGGGCTTTGACGACTACCTTGCCGCCGAAGGCATCTCACCTATCGGAATCGATAACGTCGAAAATTCGGTGCCGATCGAAGGTGCGACGCTGCCCGAAAAGGCCGTCCTGATTTTCGGGTCGGAAGCCCGTGGGCTATCGAGTGAAATGCGCGAAATCTGCCCGGTCATCCACCACATTACCCAGTTCGGCTCGACCCGCTCTATCAACGTCGGCCATGCGGCCGCAATCGCCATGTGGGCCTGGAGTATTCAGCACGCCGTTAACGCACCAGACACGTGATTGCGTTAGTGTAGCGCCAACCATGCACCACTTTCGGGTCGTGCCCATTACCCGTAGCCGTTGCCGCGCTCATCGCCGTTGCTGGCTGCTCGTCGAACGAGACCAAGCCCGCCGAGGACAAGGCGAGCGAGTCGCCCTCCGGCGAAGAGGGAAAGTCGGGCGAGAAGCTCAAGGACGCGGACGTGCCGGTCGCGCAAGGTAAGGGCACCGACACCCCGCACAGCGCCGTGAAGACGCTTTTGACCGCGATGTCCAAGAAGGACACCGAGCTCATGTGCAGCGTCGTCGAGAACGAGATTGTGACGGGCCGCGACGGCGATATCCCGTGCATGCAAGGCACGACCCAGGCACTCGCGGTCCGCAAGGGCGGCGAGTCTATGGATGACTTCAGCTACGAAGTGGTGGAAAAGAACGGCGAGACCTTCGTCAAGACGACCCGCGCTTCGGGCGGGGATGGGCTCGAGATGCGGGTCGTTCAAGACGGCGGCAAGTGGTTCGTTGCCTCGAAGCAGGACTAGTTAGTCCTTATCGTGCCCCTTGATCACCATCATCATGATGTTCAGGGCTGAGCCCGCGAACTTCACGGCCTGAATGGCGATGTTTTGCCGTCTGGCTAGGGTCTTCTTCGTCGGCAGGGGTACCTCCGGGTACTCCCGAATGACGGGGGACTCGCTCATATCGGTGCCTCCTTACTCCGGAATGAGGGACCAGCCCGGACGGGCCTTGGCCTTGTAGATGAACAGGTAGTGCAGCATCAGCTTCATCCAGTGGCCCGATAGCCCGATCTGGCCACGGGTGCCCTTGAGGTTGCGACCGCCGGTATCGGGGTACTTCTCGTAGTTCGGCACGACGGGGAACATCGTCATCGTCGCCGCCGAACCCTTACGCAAGCCCGTGCCCGACGAGGCGACGCACGCCGCGCCGAGGCGCGACATCGCGGCCTTGTGGGCGGCGTTCGGTTTGCCCTTGATGCGATCGACGATCGTCATCGCCACGGTCTTGCCCATGACGCCCGACGGCATGCCGGTGCGCGGCGGGGCCGGGGCGATGACGGTCCCGTTCGGGGACGTGCGCGGCTTCGAGATGCCGTGCGGCGGCGCGAACGCAATCCCGACGGCAAAGATGTTGCGGTAGCCGGGCACTTCGTAGGTCTCCGGCCAGTCCGACGCGCGCCACTGCTCGTACGGCTTTTGCGTGTAGTCACCGTCGACCCGCATGAAGCCGTTCGGGGCGAAGAGCTCTTCGGTGATATCGCTGCCGTCGCGGTCCAGTGCTGTGAGGCCCACGCCGCCAAACGGCGGTAGCAGCATCGCGAAGTCGAACTGCTGCGTGTGGTGCTCGCCGTCGAGGGTCTCGTAATGGATGACGCCCTTATCGACCTTCGTGACGTGCGCGCCGAGGATCGAAAAGACGTTTCGCTCGGTGAAGATTGACTCGGTCCACATCTGAGAGGACTGCTTAAATCCGCGCTCCTCAAACACCATGCCGTCAACGCCAAAGTCACCGAGCTGGGCCTCGTTCGTGAGGTAGATGAGTTCCGCGCGATCCCGCACGCCGGCTTCGCGCAGTTCGTGATCGACGTTGAAAACGTATTCGAAGGCGGCACCTTCGCACGTGCACATGCCGTGGCCCATGCCGACGACGAGAGTCTGCTTCTCGCCCGCCTTGAGCTTGGCGATCACCGCGTCGAGTTCGGCCGCCGCGTGGACAGCGTGATCGGCCGTGCACACGGACACCGAGTGGCCGCCGTCGGGGCCGAGGCCCTCGGTCGCTTCGAAGCGCAGCTTCGGGCCCGTCGCGTTGATGAGGTAGTCGTAGCGGAGGCGTTCAGTCTCGCCTTTGCGCTCGGGGGAGGTGTAGGTGACATCGACCGCGCCCTGCGGGTTTTCCTCATCGCCATTCGGCAGGATCGTCTTGGCCAGGGCCTGAACGAATTCGATGCCCTTCTTGGCGTAGACCGGTGCGAGGGGGAAGAGGACATCCTTCTTGTCCATCTCGCCAACCCCGACCCAAATGTTGGAAGGAATCCAGTTCCATTGGGAGTTGGGGGACACCACCGTGATGGTGTGCTCGTCACCGAGTTTTCTCTTCAAATGCAGGGCGGCCGTATGTCCCGAGACGCCGGCCCCCAAAACCACTACTCGTGCCACGCGTTCTCCTTTAATCGCCGGGTGGGTGAGGGGAAGTTTCCGTCCTTCCAGGATACCCCTACCCGTATCAAAAGAGTGGAGATGTTCCGCGGGTAAACACGGACCATCTCGCCTACTGGGCGTTGCTCGTCGTCCTCGTCGTCTTCATGGGTGATCGCGACGGTGACGGTGCCGTCGATTTTGCGTAGCTCGTCGAAAAGCACTTTCAGTGGATTCTTGCCCGAGAACCGCATTTGCATGCGCACGACGGGGTGCCTTCGCTGGACCGATAGCGGTCCGGGGACAGCACCTGGGTCGTGAATTGCTGCTGCGTCGCGATCTCGACGATCGAGCGCAGAATCCCACGCCCGTCCTCATACGTGACATCGATGAGGTTGTGCCGGTCGGCGGTCGGGAGCTTATCGACGAGGGGAGTGAGGACGACCAGGCTAAATAGGTGCAGGATCGTCAGAAGGATGGCAAGGCCCGCGAGCCCCGCGCCGCACGCCATACCGACCGCCGCCGTGACCCATACGGTCGCCGCGGTCGTGAGGCCCACGACGGTGTTGCGGCGCGTGAAGATCACGCCGGCGCCGATGAAACCGACGCCGGTGACGATCTGCGCGGAGATACGCGCGGGATCCTGCGGGCACGCCGTGCTTGAACGGGGCCTTGCCCGTGAGGAGGGAAGCGCGGGCGGGGGGGTGTCCCTATGGTGGTTGTCAAGCAGCTGCAGAGATTCGGGGCTCGTATAGCGTGCCTGTTTTCATCATCGCGTACATGACGTTCAGT
>NZ_MQVR01000064.1 GCF_001907295.1 Bowdeniella nasicola | reverse complement strand
TCGCGGATTCCGCAACCTCGAGAACTACCGGCTACGAATGCTCCTCATCACTGGCGGCCTGGACGCATCAACCCACACTCAACTCTGAAGAGCCAGTAATGGTGAGTTGGCGACGGTTAGCCGTAGCCGCCGCGGCGACGACCGCGGTGGTCCTAGCAGGATGCAGTTCGGTGGGGGATCCAGGATCGGGCGGCGATAAAACAGGTGAGACGACCGGTGGTGGGCAGACTGAGGCATTCACCATTGGTATCTCTAATGGCTTCGTGGGATCCGAGTACCGCACTCAGATGATCGCGGACATCGAGGAAGCAGCGAAACCCTACATCGATAGTGGGGTAATCAAGCCCCTCGTAATCGAAAACGCGGACACTGACGTGAACGGTCAGATCCAGCAGGTTCGTAACCTCATCAATGCTGGCGTCAATGCCATCATCATCGACCCCAACTCGGGTACCGCTCTCGATGGTGTCTTCAAGGAAGCTGCCGACCAGGGGATCAAGGTCTTCGCGATTGATCAGGCCGTCGACACCGAAAGCGTGATCAACGTCGGTATCGATCAGGGGGAGTGGGCCGCGACGTCGGCCCGTTGGCTCGCTGAAGAGCTCGGCGAAGGCAAGAACATCGTCGTCGTCAACGGTATTTCCGGCCATCCCGCGAACGAAGCGCGGTGGGGAGCGGCCAAGAAGGTGTTTGAGGAAAAGGGCATCAATGTCCTGACTGTGGCTGATGGCAACTGGGACCAGGCAACTGGTCAGAACCAGATGTCTACCCTGCTGTCGACATACCCCAACATCGATGGTGTCTGGACTCAGGACGGAATGGCGCAGGGAATCCTGCAGGCGATCATCGCTGCGGGAAAGCAGAACGACATCACCGTTTCGGGTGAAGCCCGAGGCGGCTTCATGCGCTTGTGGAGCGAGCAGGGCGACGGCTTCAAATCGATCGGTGTCGTCAACCCGCCTCTCACGACGCCCAATTCAGGAAAACCTCTCAATTGTGTCCC
Organism: Bowdeniella nasicola; assembly: GCF_001907295.1. GTDB lineage: Bacteria > Actinomycetota > Actinomycetes > Actinomycetales > Actinomycetaceae > Bowdeniella > Bowdeniella nasicola. The sequence goes on along the minus strand of NZ_MQVR01000064.1, from coordinate 14,610 downwards.
TCGGAAAGCGCACAAAACTCGGAGTTCTATCGGGTCAGCGCGAGAAACGCGCCGGGAGCAGGGCTGTTGAGCAACTGCAAATCAAGATCGGCGAACTCTCGGACCCGGTGTCCTCGCTGTCAGGCGGTAACGCTCAAAAAGTCATCATCGCGAAATGGCTTATGAATGAGCCCAGTGTGGTTCTGCTGGATGACCCTACGAAGGGCGTTGATATCGGAGCGAAGGCTGAGATTTACCGGATCATCCGGGAACTTGCCGACAACGGAACAACGATCGTTCTGAACTCCTCAGAGGACCGAGAGCTCGTCACACTGTGTGATCGGGTGTTGGTCATGTTCGAAGGCAAGATCGTCAAGGAACTCATCGGGGACGACATCACAGAAGAGTCGCTCGTTTCCTCGGCGCTGCAGATCTCCGCCGATGTTGAGGCGAAGGAGGAGAGCAATGAGTGATCTAACTGCCTCGCGCATCGGCCGTGAACCGTTCTACAAGACCATGCTTGCCACGCGTCTGCCATCTGCGACGGCGTGGGCGTTGCTATTCGTCTGTGTGATCGTCTCGGCACTTCTGCAGAAGAACTTCTTCTCTCAGTATTCGATCTCGTCATCCTTCGCTACGTTCCTGCCACTCGTACTAGTCGCTTTCGGCCAAGCGATTGTCGTCATCGGTGGAGGGCTAGATCTGGTGCGATCGTCGCCTTGGCCGCGGCGTCCTCCATCACTGTCATGGAAAACACCGGCGGATCAGTGGTACTCGGTGTTCTTGTCGTGATCTTGGTTGGCGCCGCGTGTGGAGCGGTCAACGGACTAATTGTTTCCGTGCTGAGATTGCAGCCGCTAATCCTCACGTTCGCGACGGCATCTGTATTCTCCGGCGTAACGTTGTGGATCCTGCCGGCTCCTGGAGGTCGGGTCCCGCAGGGCCTGACCGGGATGCTCCGCCTTGCCATCGCGCAAGTCCCGGTATCAGTCCTCCTGGTGATAGGAGTTGCCGCGATCTGGCTCGTGCTTGGCCGGACTCGACTCATGCGACATATCTATGCCACGGGCTCAGATGAAGAGGCAGCATTCAATTCGCTCGTTCCAGTCACCCGAGCCCGGGCGCTTTCGTATGTCCTCGCGGGGGTTTTGCTGGACTCGCAGCTGTTGCCGTTCTCGCGAACTCCGGTTCCGGTGATCCATTTATCGGCGCCTCCATGGCCCTCGACTCAATCGCTGCCGTCGTCATCGGCGGCATCGCGCTTCGGGGAGGGATCGGGTCTCCTATCGGTGCGGTACTGGGTGCAATCGTCCTATCTTCCGTCTCGTCGATCCTCTTCTTTGCGGGCATTGGTTCCAATGAGCGCCCACTAGCGCAAGGAATCGTCGTGATTGCTGCGTTGGCGCTATCCGCTGCGACTCAAAGGAGGACAGCATGAGCATCGAGTCTGATGTCCTCACGCCGGTTCCGCTGTGGCGGCGGTTGATCAAGAACCCCATCATGATCGCGGCCGCTCTCGCGATCGTGCTTGTCATCATCGGAGAGATATTCTCACCCGGTTTTGGCTCCTACGGGCAGATCATGTCGACGCTGCGGACAGCATCATTCCTGGGATTCATCGCGGTCGGGCAAACCATCGTGATCCTCTCGGGTGGCGAAGGGATCGACCTGTCGGTCGGCAAAGTGGCAACCTTCGCCGCGATCATCGCATCGAGAACGATGCATGGCGATAACGCGCAATTCCTCCAGGGTATCGCGCTGTCCCTCGTAATAGCCGCTGGCATCGGCCTCATCAATGGTCTGGGAATTGTCGGTTTGCGAATCCCTCCCTTTGTCATGACGCTCGGCATGCTCGGCGTTGTCCACGGGCTGATCCTTGTATATACCGGCGGCTACGCAGATGGTCGGGCGGCTCCGTTGCTCGTTGAACTCGTCAACGGGCGTCTCCTCTTCGGCGTCCCGGGCGTGATCTTCCTGTGGGTCGCCATCGCAGTGCTTGTGACATTGCTGCTTCGCCGTACGAAGTTCGGATGGGATCTTTATGCGGTCGGAACGAACCGCGAAGCAGCGAAGCTCTCTGGGGTGCGAGTCAACCGGACCATCATTCTCGCTTACGTGTCTTCGGCGGTCTTTGCTGCTCTCGGTGGGATCCTCATGGTCGGCTACACCCAGACAGTATTTCTCAGCCTCGCCGATGACCTGACTCTGCCGTCCATTGCTGCGGTAATCATCGGTGGAACGCTGATCTCCGGGGGAGTGGGCACCTATCTCGGATCCGCGATCGGCGCGATCGTTCTTACTGTTTTGACGAATCTCCTGACCTCACTGCGGATGGCTGAGTCCTCCCGCACCGTGATCCAGGGCATCGTCCTCATCGTCTTGCTCGCGCTGTATGGCCGCGGGCGGAAACTCCGAAGTTGAAAGGAAGCTCAATGGCTAACCGCAAGGTGCTAGGTGTCGGAATTGTGGGGGCTGGCTTTATCGGTCACTTCCACGTTCAGGCGTGGCAAGGGGTTCGAGATGCCGACATAGTGGCGGTCTCCTCCCGGACGCTGGAAGGAGCACAGGACCTCGCTACGAAGGCTGAGGAGCTACGGGTAGGTAGTGATGTCGCGGCCTACGACGACGTGCGTGCTCTCGTTCGCGACGAACGTGTCGACGCAGTCTGGGTGCTTGTTCCCAACCATGTTCGCGTCGAGACAGTACGGGCGATCTGCGAAGAAGTGACGAATGGCGGTGCAAGCCTCGTAGGCGTCGCGATCGAAAAGCCGCTCGGACGCACTGTCGCTGAGGCGCGGGAGGTGCTGAGAATCGTCGAGGATGCTGGCCTGCTCCATGGCTATCTCGAAAACCAGGTGTACTCGCCGGGCATTACGCGAGCGCATGAACTGCTGTGGAAAAGAGGAGCGAACGTCGCCGGCAACCCGTACCTCGCCCGCTGCGCCGAAGAGCACTCAGGGCCGCACAAAGCGTGGTTCTGGGATGGCACCAAGCAGGGCGGAGGTGTTCTCAATGACATGATGTGCCACTCCGTCGAGTCGGGGCGCTACCTGCTGACTCCGCCGGGAGTAAATCCTGCCGACTGGCTCACTCCAGTCTCGGTCAGCGCATCGATTGACGTGTTGAAGTGGAGCAGACCGCGCTACGCAGAGAAGCTCATGGAGCTCTATCCCGGAGCCCCCGACTATCGAAAGCAGCCCGCAGAGGACTACGCTCGCGCCTCCTTCGAATTTCGTAATGGCGACGGGGAAACTGTCGTCGTCGAAGCGACGACCTCGTGGTCGTTTGTTGGCGCGGGCCTCCGCCTCTCCTTCGAGTTGCTTGGTCCCGAATACTCGATGGCTTCGGACACGCTTTCGACAGAGTCGAAGATCTTCCTCTCCCGTGCCCTAGAACAGATGGAGGGTGAGGACATGATCGAAAAGCAGAATGCAGAGCAAGGTCTGATGCCCATCGTTTCTGATGAGTCTGCGACATACGGCTACACGGCCGAAAATGCCGCCATCGCCTCGATGTTCCTCCGTGGCGAACAGCCGCTCGAGTCTTTGCGGAATGGCGTGGATGTCGTCGAACTGCTGATGGCTGCCTACCTGTCCGCTCAAACTGGCGAGACGGTGAAATTCCCTGTCGATCTTGAGGGCTTCACTCCGGACGTGGCCCAAGGTACTTGGAATCCGGACAGCTGACGCTGGGCGAGAAAGACCGGTGAACACTCGTTAGAGCTTTCACCGGTCTTTTTTCGGGTAAAGCCCCGCGACACGCGACATCTCATGGTTACTCGTAACTATCAGCTGGATATAGTTTCTGAGTAACCATGAAAGGTGGTCGGGATGGCGATCAAGCACGGACTACTGGCACTGCTGGCCGAGCAGCCGCTCGGAGCGTACGCCCTGCGAAAAGAATTTGAGTCCCGCACCGGGCAGGCGTGGCCGGTCAATATCGGCCAGGTTTCTGCCACGCTCACCCGACTGCAGCGCGACGGGCTCATCGAAGTCGTCGGCGGGGAAGCCGGCGCGGAAGGCCGTGGCGATATCGACCTGTACAGCGCGACGGAGGCCGGGCGGGCGTTTCTCGCCGAATGGTGGGCTGAACCGGTGGACCGGGCGCGCCTCGAGCGCGACGAGTTCACGATCAAACTCGTGCTCGCGGTATTCCATCCCGACGCGGATGCGAACGCCATTCTCGCCAACCAGCGCGTCGCGACGATGGCCGTCCTGCACGACGTGACGCGCATGCGCGGGCACGCCACGAAGGATGGGGACCACGGCTGGGAGATGGTGATGACGCGCCAGCTGTTCGACCTGGAAGCCGAACTCAAATGGCTTGACCACGTCGCCGGGAGCCTGGCGAAGATCCCGAAGCGATCCCCGCAGCGAGCCACCGTGAAGAAGAATGTGGAGCAGATGTCATGACCGCGCTACTCGAGATGCGCGGCGTGACGAGGATCCACGCCGCCGGCACCCCGCGCGAAGTCGTCGCGCTCAAGGACATCGACCTCACGATCGAAGCGTGTGAACTTGTTGCCGTCATGGGGCCGTCCGGTTCGGGAAAGTCCACACTGCTGAACTGCGCGGGCGCGCTCGATACGCCCACGTCGGGTACAATCACGCTGGCAGGCACGTGCATCTCCGGACTCAACGCAGAAAGGCGCGCGGCCGTGCGTCGCCGGGACGTCGGCTTCGTCTTCCAAAACTTCAATCTCATCCCCGTCCTTACCGCGGCGGAAAACGTCGCCACCCCGCTCGAGCTCGACGGAATGCGTCCGCGACGGGCACGCCGGCTGGCACTCGAATCGCTCGCCGGGGTCGGCATCGAAGGCCTCGCCGATCGCTACCCGCACGACATGTCCGGCGGCCAGGCGCAGCGCGTAGCGATCGCTCGGGCACTCGTCGGCCGACGCCAGCTGCTGCTGGCCGATGAACCCACCGGAGCGCTCGACTCAAACACGGGCGAGGCTGTCATGGAATTGTTGCGAACCAAGATTGATGCGGGTGCCGGCGGCCTCCTCGTCACGCACGAACCCCGGTTCGCTGCCTGGGCGGACCGCACCGTCTTCCTCGCGGATGGACAGATCGCTTCGGCGACGAAGGACGATCGCCTCGACGCGCTCGCGGGCACGCCATGAGCCTCGGATCCCGTACCGCCACGCGCCGACTCGCGTGGCGAGATATGCGCACGGCCCCCGCGCGGACACTCATCACGATCCTGTCGGTCACCGTGGCAACCGCCGCCATCGGCGTGCTGACACTAATCACCCTCGCCTCCAACAATCCCACCACCCGGGCCAACGTTCCCAAAGGAGCCGCAGCGACGATGTTCTACTCCGGCTACCCGCTGCAGCAGAGTCCTGATGGCCAATCCAGCCAGGGGAGAGGGAACGAAGCTGTCGCGCCCCTATCGGTGGGCCTCGCCAAGGTCTCAGAGAGATTCGACGTCGCCCTCAGTTACACGGTGCCGGCGACGGTCGTTCCCGACGGGACCGACCCGCAGTCGGAGAAGGAGCGGCGCGCGCAGGCCAGCATTGAGGTCAACGACTGGCAGCGTGTCGGAACACTCAAACCGGCCGTCGGGCGCGAACCGCGCGCCCCGGGCGAAGCCGTGCTCACACAAGCCGTTCTCGACCGCTTGTGTATCGGCATTGGCGATCGCGTGGTCATCATTCCGCTGCTCTCGGAGCGAGGCGGGCCTGATATCCCCGTGGACGCGCTAAAGCCGGTCCCGCTCTAGGTCGTGGGTGCAACTACCTCGGCAAGCGCAGCCGCTCTGGGGACGTTCCCGACGATCGAGTCAGGGGCGCTGGCGCCAGCAATCGAAGTCATCGCGACCCTGTACGGCAATGAGTCGGTAGCGTGGCCCCAGGTGCAGGGGCTAAACGCGCTCGGGTGGCGGGTGTACAGTGCCGCCGTGCTGGCCGATCCGCCCCCGAAGAGCGAAGATCCATTCTCCCAGGGCCAGCGAGTTGGCGAGACCGGTACCGTTGCGCTTTTGTGGGTGGTCGGGTTCCTCGTCCTGACCCTCGTCTTTTTGCTCATCGTCGCTCCCGCGTTCGTGGTCGCCACCCGGAGAAACGCCCGAACTATTGCGCTGCTCAGCGCCTTGGGCGCGCGGCGGAGGGATATTCGGAGGACGGTGACCGCCAGTGGCGTGCTCATCGGCCTGGTCAGTGGCGTCCTCGGTTTCGGGCTTGCGCTTCTCGTGTGCACGCTGCTTCCGATCAATCAACCTCTCATGGTCGTCCTCAGAGAACCGCGAACATGGATCGTGGCGCTCGCGCTCATCGGTTTCGCGACCGCGCTCGGCTGGATCACGACGCTCTGGCCCGGACGGATGGCATCCCGACTCGACACGATCTCCATGCTCGCCGGGCGTCTCGAGCGGCGCACGAAACCGGTCCGGCTGCGGTGGTGGCATCCCGTCCTCATCGTCGGAGGCGCAAGGATGAGGTCAGACGACCATAATCGACGACGGCAGCGTCGTCCGTGTGCTTGGACTCGAGGCGGAGCAGGGGTCGACCGCTCTGCAGGATGCGCTGGCCGCGGGCGGCGGCGTCGAGGATCCTCTCGACATGCACGACGGCACAGCTGAAATCGTGTCCGGCGATTCGGAAAACCCGGATGCCGAGGAAGCGGTCCGCGTGCCAGCGGCGCGCGTCGACCCGTATCGACTCGAAGCCCTTGGTCTCCCCATGATCTCCGAGCGTGTCACGAAGGCTTTCGGGTTCACTTCGCACGTGAACGGCTATGTCGTGACGCCGCAGCATCCGATTACGCCGGCCGATAGGACCGTGATTGATGCCAAACTGAGGGCTGTCTCGTCCACCCTGCACGGCGCTTATGCGGTCCCCACGGAATTCGATGCACGGCTACCGCTGTACCTCGTTCTTGGCGGGATCATCCTCGTCGCCGGGGTCACGATCTTGAGCGTGGCGCTATCCGCAGCGGAAATGGGCCAGGACTTCTCGGTCCTCCGCTCGCTCGGGATTACGCGGCGCGGCCTCATCCGTATCGGCGGCCTGCGGGCCGGGATTCAAGCCTTCGTCGGTGTGATCCTCGGTCTCATTGCGGGAGTAGGAGGCTACGCGCTGTACTTCCTCTTCTCCCGCTACGGCATCCCGTTCGATAGTTTCGTGGGGCAGAACCTGTTCGAGCACCCCTTCACGCCTGACTATGTCTCGTGGGCGCACCGCGTCATCGTCCCCTTCGGGCACCTTGCCTTACTCGCGTTGGGCGTTATTCCGTGCGCGGTGATCGTGGGAATGATCCTCGCCCCGCGTAGTGCGCAGCGGCCCACCGCTACAGATTAGGCAGGGTCGGGTTCCTGGTCGATCGCCGCGAGGACGGCGCTCGTGACGTCGTCGAGCTTGTCGAGTCCGTCCGTACCGAGGATGTCGATGAAGACTCGGCGAACTAGGTCGACGTGATCGGGCGCGGCCTGCTCGAGGATCTCGTGGCCCTTATCGGTGAGCGAGACGAGGACGCCGCGGCCGTCGTGCGGGCAGGCGTCGCGGCGAATGAGTCCCCGCTTTTCCATGCGGGCGAGGTGGTGCGACAGGCGCGAGCGTTCCCAGACAACCGCATCGGCGAGGTCGGAGGTGCGGATGCATCCCGTCTCGGCCTCGGACACGTTGACGAGGACCTGGAAGTCCTGAATCGAGATTCCATGGAGAGCCTGAAGTTGGCGGCCCTGAATTGCACTCAATCGTGACGTCATTGCCAGATACGCGCGCCAGGATCGCTGCTCTGCTGGCGTCAGCCAGTGCGGTGATTCTGGTTCAGGCATAACCGAAGCGTAGCGCCGATATAGGTAAATGTCGCCAAAAAGTTTGCAGGCCCACATCCGAGAGTGCTCACAATCGGCGTGATAAGCAACACCCCAAACAGGGAATATCGGACGCGCCAAGCAGGTTGAGCCTAGTAGACTCAAGTTTCGCCGTCTCGACTTGACAACCGTGACTCGACTGGAAAACTTGAGTGCAGACCACTCAACTACAAGGTCGACGTGCCGGTCCGGAACCCTCGGGCCGGACCCGGCCGCGACAAAAGGAGCACAACTTATGGCACGTGCAGTAGGCATCGACCTCGGCACCACGAACTCGGCCATCGCCGTCCTCGAAGGCGGCGAGCCCACCATCATCGCGAACGCGGAAGGCGCTCGCACCACCCCGTCGGTCGTCGCATTCTCCAAGTCTGGCGACGTCCTCGTCGGTGAAATCGCGAAGCGACAGGCGGTCACCAACGTTGATCGCACCATCTCCTCGGTCAAGCGCCACATGGGTACCGACTGGTCGGTCGACGTTGATGATAAGAGCTACACCGCTCCGGAAATCTCCGCCCGTATCCTCGGCAAGCTCAAGCATGACGCCGAGGAATACCTCGGCGAGCCGGTGACCGACGCCGTCATTACCGTCCCCGCCTACTTCAACGACGCCGAGCGTCAGGCGACCAAGGATGCCGGCCAGATCGCGGGCCTGAACGTCCTGCGAATCGTCAACGAGCCGACCGCGGCCGCGCTCGCCTACGGCCTCGAAAAGGGCAAGGAAGACGAACTCATTTTGGTCTTCGACCTCGGTGGCGGCACCTTCGACGTCTCCCTGCTGGAAATCGGCAAGGACGACGACGACTTCTCCACCATCCAGGTCCGCGCGACCAATGGCGATAACCGCCTCGGTGGCGATGACTGGGATCAGCGCATCGTCAACTGGCTCGTCGAGCAGGTCAAGACCAAGGAAGGCGTCGATCTGTCCAAGGACAAGATCGCGCTGCAGCGTCTGAAGGACTCCGCCGAGCAGGCGAAGAAGGAACTGTCGACCGCGACCAGTACCGAGATCTCGCTGCACTACCTGTCGATGGGTGAAGGCGGCCCGATCCACCTAGAAGAAAAGCTCACCCGCGCGCACTTCGAAGAGATGACCAAGGATCTGCTCGAGCGCACGAAGGAGCCCTTCAAGAACGTCATCAACGACGCGGGCATCCAGGTCTCCGAGATCGACCACGTCGTTCTCGTCGGTGGCTCGACGCGAATGCCGGCCGTGACCGAGGTCGTCAAGGAACTGACCGGTGGCAAGGAGCCTAACAAGGGCGTGAACCCGGATGAGGTCGTCGCCGTCGGCGCCGCCCTGCAGGCCGGTGTCATCAAGGGTGACCGCAAGGACGTCCTGCTCATCGACGTGACCCCGCTGTCGCTCGGTATCGAGACCAAGGGTGGCGTCATGACCCGCCTGATCGAACGCAACACCGCGATCCCGACCAAGCGCTCAGAGGTCTTCTCGACCGCGGAAGACAACCAGCCCTCCGTGCTGATCCAGGTCTACCAGGGTGAGCGCGAGTTCGCCCGCGACAACAAGCCGCTCGGCACCTTCGACCTGACCGGTATCGCCCCGGCTCCCCGTGGCATCCCGCAGATCGAGGTCACCTTCGACATCGACGCCAACGGCATCGTGCACGTGTCCGCCAAGGACCGCGGCACCGGCAAGGAGCAGTCGATGACGATCACCGGTGGCTCGGGCATCTCCAAGGATGAAATCGACCGCATGGTGAAGGAAGCCGAATCGCACGCCGCCGAAGACAAGAAGCGTCGCGAAGAGGCCGATACCCGCAACTCCGCCGAGCAGCAGGTCTACGGCACCGAGAAGCTCCTGAAAGAAAACGAGGACAAGATCCCCGCCGACATCGCGAGTGCGGTGCAGGCCAAGGTCGACGACCTCAAGAAGGCCCTCGAAGGCAGCGACATCTCCGCGATCCAGACCGCGCAGAACGCCCTGACCGAGGAAGCCCAGAAGATCGGCCAGGCCCTCTACCAGCAGGGCACTGCCGAGCAGGCCGCCGCAGGCGAGCAGCCGCAGGCTGACAAGCCGGCCGAGGACGATGTCGTTGACGCAGAGATCGTTGACGATGAGGAAGAGAAGAAGTAAGTGTCGGAATTCGAGAACAACGACGAGAAACCCATCGTGCGCGATCGTCGTCGGATCGACCCCGAAACTGGCAAGGTGCGCCGGGACCCGGCTGCGGCCGGGCCTGGCCCCGGCCAGGGGAGCGAGCCGGCGCCCGAGGGCGTCGACGAGACGCACGCCGCCGAAGCAACCGAGTTCGGCACCGAAGACGCCGGTGCCGAGCAGGGCGAGGCAGCCGAGGGCGATTTCGGTCCCGCTTTCACCGACGAGAATCCGCAAGCCGCTGAGGCCGACGCGAACCTCGCCGACCTGAAGGCCGAGAACGCCAAGCTCTCCGACGACCTCGCCCGCGCCCGCGCCGCGCATTACAACACGGAGCAGGAGTACGCGAATTTCGTGCGCCGCTCCCGCGAGGCCGCATCGCTCGCGAAGGAAGACGGGGTCGCCCGTGTCGTCGAGTCCCTCTTCGGAGTCCTCGACGATATCGCCTTGGCGCGGCAGCACGACGACCTCACCGGCACCTTCGCTTCGGTCGCGACGAAGCTGGAAAACGTGCTCGAGCAGCACTTTTCCGTCGCACGCTTTGGCGAAGCCGGCGAGGAGTTCGATCCCGAGATCCACGAGGCCCTCATGGCCACGCCGTCGAGCGACGTCACCGTCGCGACGATCAGCCAGGTCATGCAGCCCGGCTATCGGATCGGCGATCGGATCCTGCGCGCCGCCCGAGTCGCGGTGGCGAACCCTGAATAAGACAGATACCGAAGTGGAGGTGAGGCGTCATGGCCAGCCAGGACTGGTTTGAAAAAGATTTCTACAAGGTGCTCGGCGTGCCCAAGGACGCCGATGCCGCCGCCATCAAGAAGTCCTACCGCAAGCTCGCTCGGCAGTATCACCCGGACCAAAACCCGGGCGATAGCGCGGCCGAGGCGAAGTTTAAGGAGGTCGGTGAGGCCTACGGGGTGCTCTCCGATCCCGCCCAGCGCAAGGAATACGATGCCATCCGCGCCATGGCCGGCGGCGGGCCCCGGTTTGCCCGGGGCTCTGGCGGCCCGGCCGGCCAGGGCGGTGGCTTCGAAGACCTGTTCTCCGGCATGTTCGGAGGCGGTCGCGGTGGCAACGTCCGCTTCGAAACCAGCGGGGACGGCGCCCCGGACCTCGAGGACCTCCTCAAGATGTTTGGCGGCGGTGGCCGCTCCCGTGGCGGCGGCTTCGGCGGGTTCGGAGGCTTTGCCTCCCAGCCCCAGCAGGGCGCCGACCTGCACGCGGCGACGACTATCAGCTTCCGCCAGGCCGCGACCGGAGAGCAGGTCACGCTTAGCGTCGATGGTCGCTCTATTAACGTCCGCATTCCCGCGGGCGTGAAGAACGGCCAGAAAATCAAGCTGAAGGGCAAGGGGCACCCAGGATCGAACGGCGGACCGGCCGGCGACATGGTCATCTCGGTGACCGTGACGCCTCACCCGCTGTTTGCGATGGAGAGCAATAACCTGCGGATGAACCTGCCGGTGACGTTCGCGGAAGCCGCACTCGGCGCTACCGTGGAGGTTCCGACGCTCGACGGGCAGACCGTGCGCGTCAAGGTTCCCGCAGGGACCCCGTCGGGCCGCGTCCTGCGCGTCAAGGGGCACGGCATCACGACCAAGAAGGGGACGGGCGACCTGCTCCTGCAGGTCGAGATCCAGGTGCCGCGTCACCTGTCCGACGACGCCCGCGAGGCGATCGCCGCGTTCGAGTCGGCGACGAACGACGATCCGCGCGCGAACCTGGCTGACCGCGCACGGGCCTAAAGGGGGATGATCATGGCACGAGTCGACGAACCGAGCTTTGTCATCTCCGTTGCCGCGGAACTCGCCGGCATGCATCCGCAGACGCTGCGGCAGTATGACCGGCTGGGACTTGTCACCCCCTCCCGCACGCGCGGGCGGGGGCGGCGCTACTCTCACGAGGACATTGACGCGCTGCGCGAGATCCAGCGCCTGAGCAAGGACGAAGGCATCAACCTCGCGGGCATCCGCGAGATCATCCGGCTGCGCGACGAGCTCCGCGCTGCCGAGCGTGAGCTGCGGCGTGCCGCGCGGGAAAATTCGCGGCTGCGCGATGAAGCCGACGCCCGTCGTTCCCACCGCGTCTTTACCGCGGGGCCGACGGGGGATGTCGTCCTTGTCCCGCTCGGCATGCGGCTATCGGGCCGCGGCACGAAGCGGGATGAGGGTGCGTTTCGAGCGAAGCCGAAGCGGGTGCTTGCGCTGCCGCCCGCGCGAACGACGACGCTGCTGCCTTAGGCGGCGCAGGTTTCGTCGGTGCAGTCGCGGTTACGGACGCGCAGATAGAGCGCCAGCGCGAGCGCGGCGAGGGAGACTCCAGCGAGATATGGCTGGAGCGGAGCCCAAAATCCCATGGCGCCCGAGGCGCCAATGAGCAGCAACACGATTTTGTTGCATACCGGGCACGCGACGGCAAAGAGTGCGAGCGTCAGCCCGCCCGCGAGCCGGCCGTCGTCCTTTGGGCGGCGCGGCGCCTGTACGGCAAACCACGCAAAGGTGAGCGCCACCGTCGCGGCGAGGACCGGGTATTCCCACGGGCGTACCGGGACCTCGCGGCTAAAAATCGGGTTCGGGATAATGTCCGTCGGCAACCCGATCAGTAGCAGGGTGCCAAGCGCAATGGCGCCCGCTTTAAGCAGCCGAGCCGTCCGCTCCTTGTTGGGAGCGGACGGCTCAGCAGTACCTACCTCGCGAGTGGCGAGTGGAGTATCAGTGTTCGTGCGGATCGTTCTCAGCGTCTTCCTGGGTCTTGTGCACGGTCCCCGGCTCGTGGTCCGCGGGTCCGTAGATTGCGTACAGCTTCATCGGCTCATCGCCGATGTTGGTGACATTGTGCCAGGTTCCGGCCGGAACGAAAATCGCCCAGTCATCTTCGACCTCCTCATCAAAGGGAAGGTCATCTTCGGCGGGTCCCATCTGGCAGCGACCCTTGCCCTGCTCCAGGCGCAGGAACTGGTCATTTTCCTCGTGGACCTCAAGGCCGATATCGCCCCCGACAGGGATCGTCATAAGCGTGGCCTGCAGGTGTTCGCCGGTCCAAATCGTCTTACGGAAGTTCTCGTTGTCGAGGGTGTCTTTCTCAATGTCGACGACGTACGGCTTCTTGCCATGGTCGACGCTCGGATCAATGAAATCAGTCATGATGCGGCTCGCTTCCTTGCTCGGGGCTTTCCCCTTCGAGCCTAGGAAGCTCGCACCGGTTCGGCAACCCCGTGAGTATCGGCGGTTCGCGCCTTAATTGCGCGGAAGAGGCACAAGAAGAACAGGATGAAGGCAACCGTCATGAGGATGTGGCCGGTACCGGAAATCCCGGCGAGCGCCTTCGAGTGCTCCAGGCCCTGAAGCTGGCGGTAGCCGATGATACCCATCATTGATGACGTGATGATGACACCCGCCTGGTAAACCCAGAAAAACGGGGTGAAGAACTTCTGCTCTGAGAGGCGGAAGACCGCTTCGATGATCATGAACAGCAGCATCATCGCGGTCCCAAGGACGAGCAGGTGGGTGTGCATGACGGCGAGCTGGGTGAAGCCGTCGAAGTCCGCGTGGCGCGTCATTTCGCGGTAGCCCAGGCCGGCGAGGAGGCCAGCGGCGGTGTAACCGGCGGCCCAGTAAGCGAAGGAAAGAGTTTTTGTTGACATCATGTCTATATCTTATAGACGAGGTGTCGATAAATTCTAGGTCGCCGCACTGTGTTCCGTGTCTCGTGCAGGGGAGCGAAGAACGTAGACTAAACCCAACCGTGTGCGAAATGAAGGAGTACTCATGACCGCAGGTGCACCTCCGGTGCCGTCCCGGACCGGGCCCGTTCTTTCCATTGTCCTTGGCGCGTTGATGCTGCTCGGTGGTTTCCTTGGCGGCGTCATCTACGCCACCGTCTCGACGATCAACAACATCGATGTCTCGAAGATGCAGTCAGTCAACGACGGCAGTGCCGTGAACCTCAACGCCGGTGACCGGCTGCTCGTGCTGACCGGGTCAGGGGATGCTCCCAACTGCACGCTGACCTCTGCCTCCGGAGAAGCGGCTCGCTCGCAGCAGCACGAGATAACGATTCACGAGATCCCGTCCGCGGGCGAGTACACGGTCAACTGCGGCACGGGCGGCGAGGTCTTCCTCGCGCCGTCTTCGATGTTCGAAGACATCCTCAAGAACCCGGGCAGCTTTGCCGCTCCGGTGTTCGTCGGCATGCTGATCTCGTTCCTCGGTCTGATCCTGCTCATCGTCGGCATCGTGTGGCTCGTGCGCACCAACAAGCGCCGCCGCGCCGCGATCGGACAGATGCAAAGCCAGTACGGCAACTACGGCGGCCAGCCCTACGGCCAGCAGTCGAACTACGGCGGCCAGCCCTACGGCCAGCAGTCGAACTACGGCGGCCAGCCTGGCTACGGCCAGCAGCCGGGATACGGTCAGCAGCAGCCCCCGCAGAGCGCGGGCTCGAGCAGCGACCCGTTCGCGACGCCGACCGATCAGCCGCGCTACGGCGAAAACCCACAGCAGCCGCGCTACGGGGAGGACCCGGAGCCGCCGCGCTACGGCGAGGACCCGGAGCCGCCGCGCTACGGCGAGCGGATCGATCCCGATAACCGCTAACGCGCCCTAGGATGTATGAGGTCATGACGTTGTCTACACGTTCGTGGACTCGGCTGGCCGGTGGCTGATCTGCACAGGCGGTATGAGGCCGATGATAGTTGTAGT
>NZ_MQVR01000063.1 GCF_001907295.1 Bowdeniella nasicola | reverse complement strand
TCGCGGATTCCGCAACCTCGAGAACTACCGACTCCGCATGCTCCTCATCGCTGGCGGCCTGGACGCATCAACCCACACTCAACTCTGAAGAGCCGGAAATCCGTCAGCGCGCTCGTTGAGCCGCGGATAATCTCGGCACGTTCCCATAGCTCGACGAACGACGACCACAAATAGCCATTGGGGCATGCCTGGGCGAGGGCGAAATGGAAGGCGCGATTGAGCTCGAAATAGCGTTCGCGATCGATCGACCCGCGCACGCACAGGCGCAGTTCCTCATTGATGTCGCGCGCCTCGGCGAGCTGGGCGGCGGTGAGGTGCTCGGCGGATAGGGCCGTGGCAATACCCTCGATGATGGCGAGGGCCTGCACGGTTTCGACAAAATGCTCGAGGTCGAGTGGCGCAACCTGGGCGCAGACGTTACGGGTGTAGATCGCTAGGCCTTCGGCCTCGAGCCGGCGGATCGCTTCTCGTACGGGGACGGCGGAGACGTCGCAGTCGCGCGCGATACGGTCCAGCACGAGCCGATCACCCGCATGGTATTCGCCGCTGAGGATCTGGTGCCTTACGTGGAAATAGACGCGGTCGGCTTTGGACTGTGGCACCTTTTCCTCGCAAGATTGAGCTACCGCAAGAATGTTTGCGCCTCAATTTTATGCCATCGACCCCGCCCAGGAAGCGGTTTACACTGGCGAGCGTGACTGAGAATATCGCGGCGCCACGCGCCGAACACCGAGACATCACCCGCAGCTTCCACGGCGAGGATTTCGTCGACTCATACGAGTGGCTTCGTAACAAGGATGACGCCGAAGTCATCGACCTTCTCAACGCCGAGAACGCCTACACCGACGCAAAGACCGCGCACCTGGGCGAACTCAAAGCGCGCATCTTCGACGAAATCAAATCGCGCACCAAGGAAACCGACCTCGCAGTGCCCTCCCTCATCGACGGGTACTGGTACTACTCGCGCACGACTGAGGGCGAACAGTACCCGGTCTGGGCGCGGATCGCCGATACGGGCGTGCGCCCCGAACTCATCGCGGGCGAGGCGATCGAGGGCGAGCAGATCCTGATCGACGGCCCGACGCTCGCCACCGGACAGGAGTTCTTCAAACTCGGCGGCTTCGAGATCGCGCCCGCGGACGATCTGCTCGCCTACACGGTCGATAACTCCGGCGATGAGCGCCACGACGTCGTCGTGAAAAACATGTCGACCGGCGAGATCATCGACGACTCGGTGACCGGCGTCGGCTACGGCCTCGCCTTCACGCTCGACGCGAGCCACCTGTACTACGTGCGTGTCGACGACGCGTGGCGCCCGCACCAGGTGTGGCGTCACGAGCTCGGCTCCGATCCCGCGCACGACGTGCTCGTCTACCAGGAGGACGACGAGCGCTATTGGATGGGGATTGCCGCCTCGCGCGATAACCGTCATATCGTGATCGGACTCGGCTCCTCGACGACGGGCGAGTCCTACCTGCTCGACGCCGCCGACACGGCCGCCGAGCCGGTCTGCGTCGCGCCGCGCGAGCAGGACATCGACTATTCGATCGAGGTCGCCTCTGATCATCTCCTCATCACGCACAACGCGAACCACATCGGCTTCGAGGTCTCGCACGCCCCGATCGGCCCCGCGCCGCGCACCACGTGGCAGACCGTCCTCGCCCCGGGCGATGGTGAGCGCATCATCGGAGTCGACGCCTTCGACACCCACGCCGTCGTCTCGATGCGCTCCGGCGGCGTCACCCAGTTGCGCGTCCTGCCGAAGGAAGCCGACGGCTACGGCGAGCCGTGGGACGTGCCCACGAGCGGCGAGGTCCGCACCGTCGAGCTCATGAACAACCCGCGCCACGACGCGCGCGAGATCCGCTACCGCCTCGAATCGTTCCTCATCCCCGCCACCGTGTGCGAGATCGACGTGACGACCCACGAGAGCGAAGTCCTGAAGCAGACCGAGGTCCTCGGGGGCTACGACCCGAACGAGTACCGCGAGCAGCGTCTGTGGGTCGAGGCCCGCGACGGAGTGAAGATCCCGGTCTCGCTCGTCGCCCGCGCCGATATCAAGCCCGACGGCACCAACCCGGGCCTGCTGTACGGCTACGGCTCCTACGAAGTTTCGATCAACCCGTCGTTCGTGGCGTCCCGACTGTCGATGCTCGACCGCGGCATGGTGTTCGCCATCGCGCACATCCGCGGCGGCGGCGAGATGGGCCGGCAGTGGTACGACGACGGCAAACTCGCGGCCAAGATGCACACCTTCGAGGACTTCGTCGACGTCGGCCGTTTCCTCGTCGAGAGCGGCTGGGTCGCACCCGACCGCCTCGCCGCCGAAGGCCGCAGCGCCGGCGGCCTCCTCATGGGCGCGATCACGAACCTCGCCCCGGACCTGTGGCGCGTCGTCCACGCGGGTGTCCCGTTCGTTGACGCCCTCACGACGATCCTCAACCCCGACCTGCCGCTGACCGTCGGCGAGTGGGAAGAGTGGGGCAACCCGATCGAATCCGAGGAAATCTACCGCCTCATGCGCTCCTACTCGCCGTACGAGAACATCGCTGAGTCCTCCTACCCGGCGATCCTCGCGACGACGAGCCTGAACGACACCCGCGTGTTTTTCGTCGAGCCGCTGAAGTGGGTCCAGCGCCTGCGCGAGACCGTCACCAACGATCCGTCCGAGCGCCCGATCCTGCTGCGCTGCCAGATGGCGGCAGGCCACGGCGGCAAGTCCGGACGTTACGACGCCTGGCATGAGCGCGCCGAAGAGCTCGCGATCATCTTCGACCAGCTCGGGATCAGTCAATAGCGCCAAAACCGCCTGAATCTCGGCCAAAAGCACGACGCGCGCCACCGCCTTCACCGGTAGTGGCGCGCGTCACGCGTACGATGGGCGTATCTCGCTTAGATCGGAGTGGACCATGGTCGAGATCCTCATCCTGCTGGCGCTTGTCGCGTTCATTGTCGTCGCGACGGCGCGCTTCAAATTTTCCCCCTTCCTTGTGCTGCTTCTGGCGGCCCTCATCGGGGCGATCGCCTACCGCATCCCGCTGGCCGACGTCGTGGGGACCGCGACGGAATCCTTCGGTAAGGTCATCGGCTCGATCGGCATCGTCATCGTGCTCGGCACGATCATCGGCGTCATCCTGGAGCGCTCCGGCGCCGCGATCGCGATGGCGCAGGCGATCATCCGCGTCCTTGGCAAACGCTTCCCGACGCTCACGATGTCCGTCATCGGCTACATCGTCTCCATCCCGGTGTTTTGCGACTCCGGCTATGTCATCTTGAACTCGCTACGACGCTCCCTCGCGCGCCAGCTGCAGGTCTCGCCGGCCGCGATGGCGATCGCGCTCATGACCGGCCTGTTCGCGACGCACGGTCTCGTGCCGCCGACGCCCGGCCCGATCGCCGCTGCCGGTAACCTCGGCGCGACCGACCAGCTCGGCCAGATCATCCTGTGGGGCCTGCTCGTGGCGGCTGTTTCCGCCGGTGCGGGCCTGCTGTGGGCAAACCGCTTCCTCAAGCGCGACGTCCCGCTGCTGCCCGACGAGGACGAAGACCGTCTCGATGCCGAGGCCGACGAGGTCGCGACGACGGGACTGCCGAGCGCGTTCGCGTCCTTCGCCCCGATCCGCATCCCGATCCTGCTCATCTGCCTCGCCTCCATCGCGAAACTGCCGGGTAAGCCGTTTGGTGAGGGCGTCTTCTTCGACATCGTCGCCTTCCTCGGCGCGCCCGCCGTCGCCCTGCTGCTCGGCCTCGCGGCCGCCTTCCCGCTGCTGCGTCGCACGTCGGTAGTGGCAGGCGGCGACGGCGAGAGCCGCACGAGCCAGTTCAACTCGTCGGTGGAAGAGGGCATTCGCGTTGCGGCCCCCATCATCCTCATCACGGGCGCGGGCGCGGCCTTCGGTGGCGTCCTCGGCGCCTCCCCGCTGACCGACGTCCTGACGAACGCGTTCGGCGGTCTTGGCTGGGGCGTGTGGGTGCCGTTCATCGTTGCGGCCGCCCTGAAGTCCGCGCAGGGCTCGTCGACGGTAGCGCTCGTGACGACGTCCGCGATGATGGCGCCGCTGCTCGGCTCCCTTGGCCTCGACTCGCCGATGGGCCTCGTCCTCACGGTGCTCGCGATTGGCGCCGGCGGAATGGTCGTCAGCCACGCGAACGACTCCTTCTTCTGGGTCGTCTCGCGGATGTCTCGCTTCTCCGTCGCGACGGCCTACCGCATCCAGACGACGGCGACCCTGAGCCAGGGCGTCGCGGCGATGCTTACGGTGTGGGTGCTCTCGCTGATCCTACTCTAGGCCGGATCAGAACTCCCACTCCCAGCCCGAATCGAGGATCGGGGAGAACACGAGAACACCCTCGGTGTAGGCGCTGTCGAGGACGATCTTCCCGCTCGCGGTCTCACCCGGCCCGATCTCGCCGGGCAGGAGTTCGGCGTCGTCTGCACCTCCATCGTGATGGCGATGAAGTGACCATTTTCCGCTGGCTGAGCGAATTCGGCCGTGCACTTCACGTCGGTCTCGATCGCGGTGATCTTGAACTCGGCGATGACATCGTCGGGGTTCTCGCCGTTCAACCCGGCGAGTTGGCCAACCTTTTTCACGAGGTTGCCGCGCTCGGAGACGATGCGCTCGCCATAGATCGACGCGGGCTCTCGCTCGGTTCCTCGACGGCGGCTACGGCCGCCGTAGCCTCCTTCGCGGGGACGGGCTGCGCGGGCTCGGTGGCGCTCGCGGGATCGTGGTTCGACGGACCGCATGCCGTCAGGGTCGCGGCGCTTAGCAGCATCGCGGCGCAGGCGAGGGGAAGCCGGGTTTTCGTGATGAACTCCTAGGTAAACAGGTGAACAGGTAATACCTAGAACGTAGGATTGACCACCGACAACCCTGGGATCGAACGATGGTTCGACGACGCAGCTACTCGGGGTCCAGATACAACCGCCCCCGGGTACCGAAGCACCCGGGCGCGCGTGACTAGTGGCGGCTTAGTCGTCGAGCCACATCTCGTTGGTTACGACATCGACGTAGGCTTTGACGCTGTCGGTCGACCCCTTGACGTTGTCGATCTCGATCTGCCATGCCAAGCGGCCGTTGTTCTCATCGAGCTTTGCCTCATCGAGAACGCCGGGGTATTCGGCCATGACCTTGTCGATCGCATCGTTGACCGAGACCTGAACGGCCGCGGCACGGTCGCGGTCCTTTTGCTCCGCGGGCTCGGAATCGTCGACCTCAGTGATCTCGGTGCCCGCGGGGCTCGTGTAGACTTCGAGCTTCTTGTCGCCGCTGAGCACGACCACCTCCCAGCGTTCGCGCTCCGTGTCCCAATCCAGCTCGATCAGGTCTCCCGGATGTTCGGTGAGCACTGTGAACATCGCCGTGGCGCCCGCGGGCGGCAGGCGGTCACCCGAGGCCAAGGCGTCGTTCGTGCCGGTCCCGTCACCCGTCGCGCCGTCGTCTGCGGCATCATCATCGTCGGGCGCGGCGCCCGTGGTGCTTTCAGTGTCCTGTGCGGGCGTCGTCTCGGCGGGCGCCGGGCTCGTCGTCTCGGTGCCCGCTGTCATCTCAGAGCAGGCCGCGAGCGATCCGGCCAGAAGGGCCGCGGCCGCCACAGTGGTCACGCGCATGCGTGAAATAGCCATATCTTCAGCCATCCATTTTCTGGCTCATCGCGCAACCTCTCCTGCCGGAATAGTTGTGAAGACTCATGGGTTATGATGTGCACGGCGTTGATCCGGCCATCACCGGGGAGCCTTCGGAAGAACCGCGACCGCCGCCAGCGGCCCGCCTAGTAGAACCGAACGGGTAGGGTCCGTCATCGCCCAAATGAAGTGGCCGGCGCTAGCCGGCAACCGAGGTGGTACCGCGGTGACATAGCGTCGTCGTCCTCAGCAATTCACTGGCGTTTTGATGAGGCAGAAACGATGAGCGAAGACAAGCACGGTGTCTACCCCCGCCACCGCGAGCACGCGGTGGTCCCCTCGCCGACGTTCCCGGCGATCGAAGAGGACATCCTGCGCTACTGGCGCGCCAACGACACGTTTACCAAGTCGGTCGAGATGCGCGAAGCGGGCGAGCGCGGCGCAAACGAGTTCATCTTCTACGACGGCCCGCCCTTTGCCAACGGCCTGCCGCACTACGGCCACCTGCTGACGGGCTACGTCAAGGACGCGATCGGCCGCTACCAAACGCAGCTCGGCCACCGCGTCGAGCGCCGCTTCGGCTGGGACACCCACGGCCTACCCGCCGAGCTGGAGGCCGAACGCATCCTCGGCATCGAGGACAAGTCCGAGATCGAGGGCGAGGACGGCATGGGCATCGGCGCCTTTAATGATGCGTGCCGCTCCTCGGTCCTGCGCTACACCAAGGAGTGGGAGGACTACGTCACCCGCCAGGCGCGCTGGGTCGATTTTGACAACGACTACAAGACGCTCGACCTCACCTTCATGGAGTCCGTCATCTGGGCGTTCAAGTCGCTGTACGACAAGGGGCTGGCCTATGAGGGCTACCGCGTCCTGCCGTACTGCTGGAATGACCAGACGCCGCTGTCCAACCATGAACTGAAGATGGACGACGACGTCTACCAGGACCGCCAGGACCGCACTGTCACGGTCGGCGTGCGCCTGGAGACCGGTGAGCTCGCGCTCATCTGGACGACGACGCCTTGGACGCTGCCGTCGAACCTCGCGATCGCCGTCGGCCCCGAGATCGACTACGTCGTCGTCGCTCCGACTGAGGGCGTGCTCGCGGGGGAGAGGGTCATCCTCGCCGAGGCGCTCGTATCTGCCTACGCCAAGGAACTGGGCGAGGACGTGCCCGTTTCCGAGCGGCTGAAGGGCGCCGACCTCGTCGGACGCCGCTACCACCCGATCTTCGACTACTTCGCCAGCCGCGACGCCGACGATGCCCCGGGCCCGAACGCCTTTACGATCCTCGCCGGCGACTTCGTCACGACCGAAGACGGCACCGGCCTCGTTCACATGGCGCCCGCCTTCGGTGAAGACGACATGATCGCGTGCACCGAGGCCGGCATCCGCCCCGTCGTCCCCGTCGACGACGCCGGCAAATTCACCGCCGACGTGCCCGATTACGTTGGCCAGCAGGTCTTCGACGCCAACCGAGCGATCATCACTGACCTGCGTGACGCAACCGGCCCGATCGGTGCACGCCCCGAGGCCCAGCGCCCCGTACTCGTGCGCGACGCCTCCTACGTCCACCCCTACCCGCACTGCTGGCGCTGCCGCGAACCCCTCATCTACCGCGCCGTCTCGTCCTGGTTCGTCGCGGTCACGAAGTTCCGCGACCGCATGGTCGAACTCAACCAGGAAATCGCCTGGGTGCCCGAGCACATCAAGGACGGCCAGTTCGGCAAGTGGCTCGAGGGCGCCCGCGACTGGTCGATCTCGCGCAACCGCTACTGGGGCAGCCCCATCCCCGTGTGGGTCTCCGATAATCCCGCCTACCCGCGCACCGACGTGTACGGCTCCATCGCCGAACTCGAGGCGGACTTCGGCGTCGAGGTCACCGACCTGCACCGCCCCTTCATCGACACGCTCGTGCGCCCCAACCCGGATGACCCCACCGGCACGTCGATGATGCGCCGCATCCCCGACGTGCTCGACTGCTGGTTCGAATCCGGCTCGATGCCCTACGCCCAGGTGCACTACCCGTTCGAAAACGCCGACTGGTTCGACTCGCACTTCCCGGGCGACTTCATCGTCGAATACATCGGCCAGACGCGCGGCTGGTTCTACACGCTGCACGTCCTGTCCACGGCGCTGTTCGACCGGCCCGCGTTCACCTCCGCCATCTCGCACGGCATCGTGCTCGGCTCCGACGGGCGTAAGATGAGCAAGTCGCTGCGTAACTACCCGGACGTCTCGGAGGTCTTCGATCGCGACGGGGCCGACGCGATGCGCTGGTTCCTGCTGTCCTCGCCCGTCGTGCGCGGCGGCAACCTCGTCGTGACCGAAGAGGGCATCCGCGCCGCGGTGCGCGAGGCGCTGCTGCCGGCCTGGAGCGCGTGGTACTTCTTCGCGCTCTACGCGGGGGCGTATCACGGCCAGCACGGCTACGAGGCATCCTTCCGCACAGACTCGCCTGAGGTGCTCGACCGCTACCTCATGGCCAAGACGGGCGACCTCGTGCGCGAGGTGCGCGCCGCGCTCGACGCCTACGACATCCCGGGCGCGACGGAGGCCATCCGCACCTACGTCGACACGCTCACCAACTGGTACATCCGCGAGTCGCGCGGCCGGTTCTGGAACGACGACGACGCAGCCTTCGACACCCTGTACACGGCGCTGAAGACCCTGTGCGAGGTTGCCGCGCCGCTGCTGCCCATGGTCACCGAAGAGATCTGGCGCGGCCTCACCGGAGGCGAGTCCGTGCACCTGCAGGACTACCCGGATGCCGCACTCTTCCCCGTCGACGAAGACCTCGTCGCGGCGACCGACGAAGCCCGCGCGGTCATCTCGGGCGCGCACGCGCTGCGCAAGGCCGAAAAGATCCGCGTACGCCAGCCGCTGGGCACCCTGCGCGTCGTGAGCACGAACCCCGAGCGGCTCGCGCCGTTTGCGGACCTCATCGCTTCGGAGATCAATGTCAAGCACGTCGACCTGCAAGACGTCGCCACGTGCGGCCTGCAGGTGCGCGAATCCGTCGCGGTCCAGCCGCGCGAGCTCGCCCCCGAGATGCGCCGCCTCACCTCGCAGCTGTTCGCGGCCGCGAAGTCCGGCGCGTTCGAGCTGGCCGGCGACACGCTGCGCCTCACGCTCGCCGACGGCTCCACCGTCGACCTTGCCGCGGGCCAGTACACGCTCAGCCAGTCGGTCGAAACCGAGGCGGGCGAGGCCGCATCCGTCCTTAGCGGCGGCACCGTCGTCGTCCTCGATACGATGATCACCGACGAACTCGCTGCCGAAGGCATCGCGCGCGACGTCATCCGCGCCGTCCAGCAGGCGCGCAAGGACGCCGGGCTGCACGTCTCGGACCGCATCAGCGCACGCCTCGCGCTGCCCGCAGACCAGCTCGCCGCGATCGAGGCCTACCGCGACCTCGTGTGCGCCGAGACGCTCGCGACCGAACTCACCCTCGCCGAGGGCGAGGCCGATATCCAGGTAGCAAAGGCCGACGCATGAGTAACCGCGACGAGCACGACCAGCACGACGAGACCGGCACACCCGACGGCCCGGACGCCCACGAAGAGGCACTCGCCGAGCTCCTCGGCTCGAGCCTGCTCGCAGGACCGGATCCGTCCATCGTCGCCGACGTGAAAGCGAGCGACGATGTGGCCGCGGCCGAGGCCGACGCCATCGCCGAAGCAGAGGTCGCGGAGATCTACCGCGACATCCTCACTCGCAACCCGGAGCACGATTTCGATCCGACGATCGACCGCGTGCGCCGCGCCTGCGAGCTGCTCGACGACCCGCAGCGCTCGGCCCCCGTCGTCCACATCACCGGCACCAACGGCAAGACGTCGACGGCGCGCATGGTCGAGGCGCTGCTCGCCGAGCAGAACCTGCGCGTCGGACGCTTCACCTCGCCGCATCTGCACAACGTGCGCGAACGCATCACGATCGACAGCGAACCGATCTCCGCGGCCGCATTCGTCGAGGCCTACCGCGAAATCGAGCCGATCATTGGCCTCGTCGACGACGAATCGCAGGCGAGCGGCGGGCCGCGCCTGAGCTTCTTCGAGGTCTTCACGCTCATGGCGTTCGCGGCGTTCGCGTCGGCGCCCGTCGATGTCATCGTCCTCGAGGTCGGGATGGGCGGCCGGTTCGACGCGACCAACGTCGCCGATGCCGCCGTCGCCGTTATCACGCCGATCGCACGCGACCACGAGCGCTACCTCGGCAACGAACTCACCGACATCGCCGGCGAGAAGGCCGGCATCATCAAGCCGGGCTGCGAGGTCGTCATGGCCGCGCAGCGCGACGAGGTGGCCGGCGTCATTTACGCCGCGGCCGCTCAGGCGGGAGCGCGCCTCGTCGCCGAGGGCGAACACCTGAGCGTCGTCGACCGCCAGGTCGCCGTCGGCGGCCAGTTCGCGACCCTCGCGACGACCGCCGCCACCTACACCGACGTCCTCATCTCGCTGCACGGCGCACACCAGGCGCACAACGCCCTGCTTGCGCTCGCGGCCGTCGAGGCGCTCTTTGGCGGCCGGGCGCTATCCGGCGAGGTCGTCGAACGCGCGATGATGGCCGTCACGAGCCCGGGACGCCTGGAGGTCGTGCGCTCGTCGCCCACGGTCGTCGTCGACGCGGCCCACAATCCGCACGGCGTCGCCGCCACCGTCGCCACGCTCGAGGAGACCTTCGGCTTCACGCGCCTGGTCGCGGTCGTCGGTGTCCTCGCGGACAAGAACGTCGAGGCGATGCTCGTCGAGCTGGAGCCGCATGTCGAGGCCGTCGTCCTCACCCAGGTCATGAGCGAGCGCGCGCTCAACGTCGCCGAACTCGCCGAGGTCGCCACCGACGTGTTCGGCGAGGATCGCACCGAGGTAGCCGCGTCCCTCGGGGACGCGATCGAGCGGGCCGCTACGCTGGCAGAAGCAGAAGGTGGCCCCGCGGCAACGACCGGCGTCCTCGTGATCGGATCGGTGTACCTGGCGGCCGCGGCCCGCGAAATTCTCGGCAAACGAAAGGTCTAGGATGTCGGCAACGAGCCCGCCGGGAGCGGACGGCAGCGTCTGGCGCAACGCGCGCTCGGCGGAGTATCCGCAGCTCAACTTGAAGCAGCGCCTGGCGGTCTGGTCCGTCCACGGTTTCACGATGACGGGCGTGATCTGGGCGTGCCTTGCGATCATTTCGCTTGCACACGGCCGCATCTTGCAGATGTGGGGCTGGCTCGCGCTCGCGCTTCTCGTCGACGCGCTCGACGGTACCCTCGCCCGCCGCGCCGACGTGAAGAACCGCGTCCCGTGGTTCGACGGGGCGATCCTCGACAATATCGTCGACTACATCACGTGGACGTTCATCCCGGCCGTGTTTATGTACCTGCACGTGCCCTACGGCTACAAGTGGGTCGCGATGATCATGATGATCGTCGTATGCATGTCCTCGACGTTCTGCTACTGCAACACCCAGGTCAAGGCACACGACCAGTACTTCGTCGGATTCCCCGCGGCGTGGAATATCGTCGCGGCCTATCTGTGGCTGCTCGATACCGGCCCCGTGATGAACGTCCTCATCACGGTGCTCTTCGCATTCCTCACCGTCACCCCGCTGACGTTCCTGCACCCGCTGCGCGTCCGCGCGCTCATGATCCCGAACATCATCGCCGTTTCGATCTGGTTTATCTGCATCATCTGGCTGATGATCGCCTACCCGAACCGGCCGACATTCGTCTGGATCGCATTTTGGATTAGCGGAATCTGGTTCATTGGGGTCGGTGTGTGGCGTACCTTGAAGGGGACAGCACGCAACCAACGGAGGTAGCAATGAAAAAGCTCATCAACGACCCGGCCCAAGTCGTCACCGACTACTTGCGGGGCCTTAGCCTCGCGCACAGTGACCTCGTCGCGATTTCTACCGACCCGCCGTTCGTGACGCGCGCCGATAAGGACTCCGGTCGCGCCGCGCAGGTCGCCGTCGTCTCCGGCGGCGGCTCCGGCCACGAACCGCTGCACTGCGGGCTCGTTGGCCCCGGCATGCTGCACGGCGCCGTTCCCGGCCCCGTCTTCACCTCGCCGCCCGCGCCGCAGATCCATGCCGCCGCGAAGGCCGCCGACGAGGGACGCGGCGTCGTCATGATCGTCAAGAATTACACGGGCGATGTCCTGAACTTCGAAACGGCCGCCGAACTGCTCGACATGGAGGACGTCGCGGTCGAGTCCGTGCTCGTCGCCGACGATGTCGCCGTCGAGGATTCGACGTACACCGCGGGCAGGCGCGGCGTCGCCGGCACCCTCGTTGTCGAGAAGGTCGCGGGCGCTGCCGCGGCGCGCGGCGATGACCTCGCGGTAGTCGCCGAGATCGCACGCAAGGCTGCCGGCGCCGTGCGCTCGATGGGCGTCGCGCTCGAATCCGGCATTAGCCCGACGACGGGCCAGCACACGTTCGACCTCGATGCGGGCCAGATCGAGATCGGCATCGGCATCCACGGCGAGCCGGGCCGCGAGCATCAGCCGCACACGCAGGCCAAGGAGATCATCGAGGGCCTGATCGACGCGATCGCGCGCGACGGCGGCTGCGAGGACGGCAGCGACGTCCTGCTCTTCGTCAACGGGATGGGATCGACGACGGATGCCGAACTGCATATCTGCTACGGCGCCGCCCACGACGCCCTTGCCGCACGCGGCGTTAACGTCGTGCGCTCGCTCGTCGGCTCCTATGTCACGAGCCTCGACATGGCGGGCGTGTCCGTCACCGTCTGCCCGATGGACGACGAACTGCTCGCCGCCTGGGACGCCCCGTGCGCGACCCCGGCCTTCACCCGCGTAACCCCTTAGGGAGATAGGGACATGACTGCTGCACTTTCCGCCCCCTTTGTCCGCGACTGGCTGCTGCGCTGCTGCGATGCCATGAGCGAGGCCCGCGTCGGCCTCATCGACCTGGACCGCGCGATCGGCGACGGCGACCACGGCGAGAACATGGACCGCGGTTTTTCGGCCGTCAAGCAGCTCCTCCACGACGCCGATGGCGACCAGTCGATTGCGGAGCTGCTAAAGAGCGTCGCGATGTCGCTCATGTCGACGGTTGGTGGCGCCGCCGGGCCGCTGTATGGCACCGCGTTCCTTTCCGCCTCGCGCGCCGTCGGCGAGGAACTCGATTCGGCCGGGGTTGCGGCGCTGCTCGCGGGCGCGCTCGAGGGCATCCAAAAGCGCGGCAAGGCCGAGCGTGGCGAGAAGACGATGGTCGACGCGTGGGGGCCCGCCGCCGATGCGGCCCGCGCTGCCGCCGACGGGGGCGAGGACGTCGTCGCGACGTGGCAGGCGGCCGCCGAGGCCGCGGCCGAAGGCGCGCAGGCGACGATCCCGCTGAAGGCGACGAAGGGGCGTGCCTCCTACCTGGGGGAGCGCTCGATCGGGCACCTCGACCCGGGCGCCGAATCCTCCCGGCTCCTCATCGCCGCGGCCGCCGACGCTGCCGCCAACGCCGCACACTAAGGGGGAGACATGGCAGTCCAACTCGTCATCGTCTCCCACAGTGCACGCCTGGCCGAAGGCGTGATCGAACTCGCCAGCCAGATGGCGCCCAAGGTCGGCTTTCACGCGGCCGGCGGCAGAGACGACGGCGGCATTGGCACGTCGTTTACCAAGGTCTTAAACGCCGTCGAGCAGATCGTCGATGCGGGCGATAACGCAGCTCTGTTGACCGACCTCGGCTCGGCGACGATGACGGCCGAATCCGTGCTCGACTTCGTCACCGACGCCGCCCGCGTCGCGCTTGCCGAGGGGCCGCTCGTGGAGGGGGCCGTCGCGGCGGCCGTCGTCGCCGATAGCGGGGGAGATCTCAAGGCAGTGATCGCCGCGGTGGCCGACGCGGCGACATCGCTGCAGTCTGCCGAACTCGGGGTCCCCGCGGCTCCCGGCGCCCCCGGCTCAGCTGCCGCAGCAGACGCCCCCGGCACCGCCACCGCGACAGCCGGAGCTAGCTCGGCCGGAGCCAGCCCTGCCACGTCCGCGTCGGCGGCGAGCACCACCGCCGACGCGCCGGCGGCCGAGGTCCACGCGGCCGACCTCGTCTTGCGTAACGACGTCGGCCTGCACGCGCGCCCCGCCGCCGCCCTATCACGCCTCGCCGCGAGCTTCGATGCGACGATCACGGTGAACGACAAACCGGCGTCCTCGGTGCTCTCGCTCATGTCGCTGGGCCTTGGCCAGGGCGCGACGATACACCTGAAGGCCAGCGGCGCCGACGCGAAGGCCGCCGTCGCGGCCATCACCCAGCTCGTCGAGGCCAACTTCGCCGAATCCAAGGCAGATTCCTAACGCCCGAATTTCCGGCAATGGTGGTCCAACTGCTCGGCGTCGATGCGGCGCTGCTGACCGCGACGACGCAGGCCGATACGCGCGGAGGCGCGACGGACGACTGTTCGCTCGTGCTTGCTACCGGCAAGGAGCGCCAAGACCTCGCGGCGCTGCGCCCCGCCTCGAGCGGCGGCGCCAAATGCTGGCGCGCGCACGCCACCGATAGCCACGTGACGTGGACGCTCTCGACGCTCAGCGAGGGCATCTCGTGGGACTTCTTCGCCTATGACCGCACCGCGGAGCAGGTGTCGACGCTCGCGCGTTATGACTTCGGCCAGCCGGCAGAAACGGAGCTGCCCGACGGCGGCTCGCTCCCGATCGTGCTCGACGGCACCGCCTACCTCGCGCGCCCGACCGAGGCGAACAACTATCCGAGCGAACGCCAGATCGTCGCCGTGCCGCTTTCCGGCGGCGAGGCTGAGACGATCGCCCGCGGCTCGGACGTCTTCGATTTTGGTGACGCGCTCGGCGTGCTCGCCGGCGAGGGTCCGATCGAGGGGCAACCGCAGGCGACGTTCGCGGCACAGCGCGCGGGCGAGGACGCGAGCCGCCCCGTCCCGGTCGTCTTCGGAAACCTCGGCAAAGACACCCTCGCGTCCTCGCCCGTCGTCGTCGGTAACACGCTCGCGTTCGTCGCGGGCCCGGCAGGCTACGTACTGGAGCGCGCCTCGGGCACGCTCTACCGCCTGCCGGAAGACGACCTCAGCGGCGGCGCGTTCCTCGCCCCCGACGGCGCTATCGGCTTCAAGACGAGCGACTTGCGCTCCGACCGCCAGCACGTGGGCCGCATCGCCACCGGCACCTGGGCCGACTAACGACTAGCGCCGCGGCTGTGCGAAGCTAGGGGCGTGACCGACATCAGCCACGGCGCGGGTGAACAGCCGCTCACGCCGCCACCCCCGAAGAGCGCGCGCTACCTCTTTTGTTTCGTCCTGCTGCTGCTGGAGGCGTTCGTCGCGCTGTTTTTCGCGCTCGTGCTCTACGGCCTGCGCATCACCGACGGGCAGACCGCGGCCCTGATCGGCGGCGGCGTCGGTGCGCTCGCGCTCGCGTCGGCGGGCCTCATGCGCACCCGCGTGGGCCTCGTCCTTGGCACCGTGACGCAAGTCGCGCTCCTTGCCGCGGGCATCTTGCTGCCCGACATGATCCTCCTCGGGATC
The DNA here is from genome assembly GCF_001907295.1 of Bowdeniella nasicola. Classification (GTDB taxonomy): domain Bacteria; phylum Actinomycetota; class Actinomycetes; order Actinomycetales; family Actinomycetaceae; genus Bowdeniella; species Bowdeniella nasicola. The sequence goes on along the minus strand of NZ_MQVR01000063.1, from coordinate 1,796 downwards.
ATCTTCGCGATCCTGTGGGGAGTCTCGGTCTACCTGGGTACGAAAATCGATCGCGAACGCGGTGAGCGCTATGAGGCCGAACTTGCGCATTTTCGCGCCTCCGGCTCGCTAGAATGAGCGCCATGAGCGAAACTGTCGAACGCACTCTTATCCTCGTCAAGCCCGATGGCGTCAAGCGTGGCCAGATCGGCGAGGTCCTGCGCCGAATCGAGGCCAAGGGCTACCGCATTATCGCGCTGCAGATGCGCGAAGCCAGCGCGGACCTGCTCGCCGAGCACTACGCCGAGCACACCGAAAAGCCGTTTTACGCGGACCTCGTCGCCTACATGTCCGACGGGCCCGTCGTAGCGATCGTCGCCGAGGGCGAACGCGTCGTCGAGGGCTTTCGCTCGCTCGCCGGCACGACGGATCCCACGAGCGCCGCGCCCGGCACCATCCGCGGCGACCTCGCGCGCGACTGGGGCACGGGCAACATCGAAAACGTCGTGCACGGCTCCGACGCGCCGGAATCGGCCGCGCGCGAGATCGCGATCTGGTTCCCCGAGCTCTAAGCCTCACCCCGCTGACACCACGTTCGTGTCAGAATTGCGTGACATCGACCACTGGAGCGCGTTAGAATGTAGTCAGTCCAACGAAGAAGTTGGTCAGCGAATGGAAGAATGATGTCGACGATGAAGTTCATTGCCTGCGGTGCGTTTTTTTGGCCGGTTTTGCCGGAATCGTTCCCACCCAAGCAAGTGAGAATCGAACGAACGATGAAATAGGAATGGACGACTCAATCGACGGGTCGAGCAATGTCATGCGTAGGCCGTCGGTTCGCAACGTGTATTCAGTGGAGAACAAGAGCATCCAACGACGTGCAAGAGGCCCCTTGCTGGGTTACTGTGTCGTCAACGTGCCAAACTCCAAGTGTGCGATCGTTAAGTCAAGGAGCGTTTCGAATAGCATCCAGGTTGGGGTAGGGGCTTCCAAAGGGTGGCTCGCTGGTCAGCTGGGGATCGAGGCTAGTCGGACGATTTCAGTTAGTGTCCAATGCGAGTCACCTGCCTTGCCAAAGGGAGCGCACTACAACGCGTACTCATCTGGCACTCGTTTCAGGTACAAGATTCGCCACCAGAAGCGCATTGATGGTTTCACAGTGTCCAACAACCTCTCGGGCTGGCTAACGTCGTACCGGCCGGACCAAATGGGGGTTCAATGTGGCTAAGGGTCTGCATGCTATTGGACTTTCCTTAGGTCTTTCCGCAGTGCTTCTTTCCGGATGCGCCGAGACCAACCCCAAGGTTCGAGACCATTACCTTACCGGGATGACGCTCAGGGAGGCCGCGGCGGCGATTCCCAACGACGCGTCCCGGGTCTATCAGTTTGTGCCACTTACTGAGGGTGCGGAAGCCGAAAGCGATCTCTCCGACGACGCCTCGCCGGACTGGACGATTATCGCGGCGTGCTCTTCGGACGCCTACGTCGAAGATATCGATTGGCTCGAACTCGCGGTCGTCCCCAATCGCCTGTTGGATGAGCAAACGCGTCGTGATGTGCTCAACGGCTATTACCGCAACGCAGTTTCGTGCGGGTGGATTCGGGAGGGGATGGAGGCGGGCCCGCCCGATATTCCCAAGCGTTAGGTGTAGTTCCCTGGCGCGTTGTGAGCATCTGAGGTAGGTGAAGGCCTGCGCGGCAGGATGTGGGTAGCATACTCGTATTGTCCCGCGTCATGCTTTCTGGCAGACCGGTTATGAGGGCATGATCGGCGTCTGAGAGCAGGAGGACCTGACCATGGGACGACCACCGGTGTT